>JABWAT010000001.1:600000-857185 GCA_013360915.1 Bacteroidota bacterium | reverse complement strand
GGTAACAACACGGTCCTCGATGATATTGGTTATTTTTTTGGTGGAATGACCAATTTAAGCGAGGGGATACAATACATCGACTCTAAAACAGGATGGGAAAGTACCTGGTGGGATGAAGTTGATGAGCTTGCGAAAAATAACAAACCTGGTGATTCTGTTAACCCCACTACCTTAAAACAGAATATCCTTAATGAAAATTATCCTGGTGGAGATAACCCGAAATCAATTGAGGGCCATGATTGGTGGGGTCGAATTAAGGGGGATACCTTTGTGGATTTGCCCGCGCAATTGCATGATGCTGCTTGGACGCGAATGGGATTACACGCGGATAAGTATGGGATCACATTGGCCACTACAACAACTTCCTATCTGGCCGATTGGCGGTTTGTTGGCCAAAATCTCTACCTGGCCACAAAACATGTAAGGTCATCACCCCTTTTATCTATGAAAGCCTATTCGATCGGGATAGGCTTTGCGGCTATCATTTATCCAAAGTCAGTTTTAATTGGTCGTAACGCAGAAAATAGATTATAGGACTTAAATGAAAAAAATTGTTGTGGTGTTTTCATTCTTATTGATAAACTGTTCTGGTCAATATGATTTGATTGTTTCAGGAATGAAGGATTATGATTTCGAAATACCCAAAGAAAATCTCAACAGAGAGCTAGATATGTTTATCAATTTGAATCCTGGTCTTCAACCAATAGCCGATTCAATTCGTGATTCCATTTATGTTAATGATGACAGAATCAGTGAGTACAAAACGTATTCGTATGTTTTTACATATAATAATGGCTTTCCAGAAAAGGAATTTAGAATTAAACTGGATTCTGTAGACACTTATCTTTGTACGGTCAGGACTGGTATTGGTGCATTTTCACCTTCTGTAATCAGATTAAATGGATATTTGAAGAAGCCCGAATGGTCTATTAAAATGTCGGTCGAAGAAAGAAATGAATTCGTGTTAATGCTATTTGAAAAAAAGCTAATTGGTCCTTTTCGGGAATACATAAATTCGAGAAACTAGTTTTTAGATAATATTGGAAACGGTAACCAGTGTTGCCTTTAACGGAACCACCGGGGCTGTGCTTTCTTATTTTGACGATACCCAATTCGGGAAAGTCGCCCGTTCGCATGAAACATCAGAACCGGGTTGATGAACTACAAGGCACGGATGTACGATCCGGCAATCGGGCGGTTCTATGCCATGGACCCTATGGGGCAAACGCCGTCGTTCTATAACTATTGCGGCAATAACCCGATTAGTTTTACTGATCCGAGTGGGGAGATATTTGGTTTTGATGATCTTGCTGTTGCTTATTTCATCGGACATTGGATTGGCGTATATACTGGTTACCAAATTGGTAAGGAAGCAGGTGCTGATGGATGGGGATTATTGGCGTATTCAATTGGAGGCGGGTTAATTGGAGGATATAGTGCACTGGCAGGTGCCTCAATTGCAGCATCAGAGATACCATTTGCCGGTACACTAGGTCTGGCAACAGGGTCAACAATGAATTCACTTGGAATGAATGTTCTTTCTGGTGGTAAAAATGATATTTCAAGTTCTATTGGTTTTGGTGCAATGAACTGGTCTAAGGGGCGGTTTGATTATCTTGGTAAGGAAGGAAATTCTACCTCGGAAAATTTTGGATTCTTGTTTGGTGGCATGCAAAATTTATCTGATTATATTGCTGGATTTGACGGAGGTATGATTGATGTAAACGCAGCTGAAGCTTCGAAGTATGACTGGTGGAGCCATTCTTCAATTACATCACCAGATGAACAGGTGAATATTTCTATTGGCCCGAATGGTGGTGATGGCTCAATACCTGTGACTAAACCAACCTTTATTAGGTATTTTGATGTTATTGATGGTCAAGGGAATAATAATAATTATTATGGTGAACCAGGTACATGGTCTACAAAATTGAACAATATCAACAAGAGTATTTTAAAGGAAATTACTAAGAAGACACAAAATGGACAGGGAATGTTTTGGGGGAATTAAAAATGGGGGCCATTATATTCAAACTGCGCAAACAGTGCTTCGATGGCCCTCTGGCGTGTTGGTGTTCCAAATATTCCAATGTTTCATCCCCTTTTACTAAACTTTCAAATGGAAATTAGGAATATCGGAATAACTGCCTCTCAATTTATGTATAGGAGATGAAAATGTTCCTTCTTTTAGAATTACTTTTATTTTTGCTAACACAAGTAGAATTAACTCATTCATGGGATGTCTACGACTTCAATGAGGCTTATGTCAAAAATATATTATGCATAAAATATTGTGATGAAAACAAAATAATATTGGAGCATTTTGTGGTCATTAAGAGGAGGTTTGTGTTTTTTAAGAGTGATATTCTGATAAAAGATGGTGACGCTTTTAAAGGACTAAGTTATGAAATGGAATATTCAAGTAGCAACGATACAATAATGATACTTAATAAGAGTAAGACTTATTTCATAAGCAAAAAGATACCTAAGAGTTGCGTTTCAAGGGAATACAGCCATAATAAGGTAAATAATTTGTATTATCTTCAAATTCAAATAGATAATGAAATAATGAGTAAGAAGATATTAGATAACTATGATCCGAATCATCAATCCATATATAATTACTATTCTGGCGTAGAAATTGATTCTGCAATTGTAAAATTATCACCTGAAGAATTTGTTCAATTCCTATTAAGTCGAAAAAAACAGTAACAAAATTCCGATTGTTGATCAAAGGTGGGGGTGAAGTATATTCATTCTTTTGAAGACGATTTTGTCAGGCCATTCAGAATTTTCCTGGAATAAAATCGATTAGAAATATCCATGGATTCGGATACCTGACTCGATCGGAATTCAAACGATTTCACTTAAGTCGATGTGATGAAATTAGGGCCTTTTTATGCAAGTAGAATTATAAACAGATCGATTTACACAAGTCGCATGATGATTTAGATGAAAATTCAGTTATAAAATAGCAAATTATTGGAAAAGGCTTAGTTCCATAGAAAGACCAACCGGTTTTTTATTCGTTCAAAACAGTTAAGTTATTCTTCCTCGTTTCAACTTAAAGGGTTTTCCGTCCATGTACAGACTTTTTTACACTCTGATCTTCATTCTGGCTTTTTCATCCCTGTTTGCTCAAAAGGCATCGCAGGTGTTTTATCTCAGTAACGGCGATTCTGTTGAAGGCATCCGCATAAAAGGAAATTCCACCAACTGGTTTATCCAGAAACGGGATGGAAGTGTTTTCGAAACAGATAGTACGCTCATTGTCAGGATCAGGCAGAGGCAGGTAGCCATTCCGGAAAAAAGTCCGGAACCGGTTGTGACCAGGAAATCAGGAATAATACCGTGGTCGCGGTTGACATCGGGAACCATCTGGTACACCATCGAGGTAGGTGTTGGGCATCCTTATTATGAAAATGAGGGCACGCCGGGTTATAATGAAGAGTTTCAAAATTTGAAACTGGGATTTAACGCAGGTGCTTCTGTGGGATATGATTTTCTCCCCTCACAATTAATTGAGCTCAATCTGGTGTACATGTATCATTTTTCACAATACCAGGAGTGGGGAAAGAGTTCCTTTCAGTCAGGTGATCCCTGGCATTTTGTTTGGGTGATGGCAGGTCCCAGACTACGGCAAACCGTTGGTTGGTGGATGGGAATTGAAGTGGAAGCAAAGGCTGGATTCGTTTGGGTTTCGCGTCCGGAAAGAACCGAGCGCAGATATTTCCCTGATTATAGCAATGTTTACTATGATGCGTCCTCCGATTTCTCGTTCGGAGCAAGGGCCGGCTTTTCTCTGTATGCAGGATCCCATTTTGCGATTAGCGGATTTCTCTATTACTCCAACCCTGTTTTCAGCCATTCTGTTTCATTTGAGGAAAGCAGAGAAAAACGGGAAGATGAAACGATGGAAGTGATTATATTACCGGTGGTTTCTTTGCAGTATCGGTTGTAACCAATTTTCCCATGCAGGTCTGAGAGGTCAGGGCTACGCCCCTTTTTGGCTTTGTACTGCGTTTGGATTCTACGTAGATGTCAGGGCTACGCCCCTTATTTTGACTTTGTTCTGCGTTTGGAATTTTACGAAGATGTCAGGGCTACGCCCCTTATTTTGACTTTGTTCTGCGTTTGGAATTTTACGAAGATGTCAGGGCTACGCCCCTATTTGGCTTTGTTCTGCGTTTGGGATTCTACGAAGGTATGATTGGGGAAACGGTGGGGTCCAGGGAATTTCAATCATCAGTTATTGTATTTACTGAGTTCTGATTTCTTTTAACTCTTAACTTTTCACTTTTAACTGAAAAACCCCGGTTGTTGAGCGGAATCGAAACCACCGGGGTTTTTCCCTCACTCCCCGGCTTCGGTCACCGTCACCCGCACGGACTCGATCAGGCGACCTTTCATCGTCAGCACTTCGAACCGGAATCCTTCCGATTCAATGACAGATCCGACCACAGGGAAATTGCCCGTCAGGGAGAGGAGGTAGCCGGCCAGCGTGCTGAAGGGTGCGGGTTCATCTTCCAGTTTAAAGTCGTGATCGATCAGTTCTTCGAACTCATAAAACGGCATCATGCCCGGCAGAATCCGGCTGCCATCGGCAAACGCCGATCCATCCGAACCGGGAAGTCCGTCCCCGTCGGGATCACCAACCAGCACCGACAGAATCTCGGCCGAGGTCACCCAACCCTGTACCGAGCCATATTCATCGACCACCACGGCGTAATACCGATCTTCCGATTTGAATAAATCGACCAGCCGGGTCACCGAAACGGTTTCGGGGACAAAGAGCGGTTCTTTTAACAGCGAGGCGAGCTGCAGAGGAGCGCCCGACACCGTCTGAAGCCATAAATCCCGTGTGGAGAGAATGCCTTTCAGGTGATCGAGATCCTGATCAGCCACAGGGTAATGCTGATGGGCCGTCCGCTGAATGAGGTCACGGATATCCTGAAGCGAGTCGTTTTCATCAATCCAGCTGATAAGCGTACGTGGAATCATAATATCCCGTACGGTCAGATCATTCAGATTAAGTGCCTGCCGGACGATGTGTGCTTCCACATCATCCATCTGTCCGCTTCGTTCGGCTTCATTGGCCATTTGCCTGATTTCCTCATCAATCATGTTCTGCTGATCACCGGGTGGTTTTCCGGCGAGGAACATGAAAAAACGGGTGGAGGCAGACAGAAACCAGACGAAGGGTTTAAAGATGCTCTCCATAATCCTGAGGGGACCGATGACCGCTTTTGCAATGGCCTCCGGATTCCGGATGGCGGTTCGTTTGGGAAGCAATTCACCAAACAGAAGGGAAAAGTAGGTAATGACCGCCACAATGAATCCGAAACTGATTTCATCGGCGTAGGGAACAAGGGCAGGGACCTGTTCGACCCAGGGCTGAATCAGGTGGGAGAAGGCGGTTCCTCCGTAAGCCCCGGTCAGGATTCCGATAAGGGTGATGCCTATCTGAATGGTGGAAAGAAAGGAGGTCGGGTCGTCAAGGGTTTGAATCACCTGCCGGGCCCGGCGGTTGCCTTTGGAAGCCTGTCCGGCCAGACGGGCCTTTTTGGATGAAACCACCGCCATTTCTGACATGGAAAGCAGACCATTCAGCAAAATAAGAACGGTCAGAAGCAAAATATCGGTTATCATGGATTCAAGGTAGAAGTTCGGGATGAGAATAAAAAAAACCCGGTCGTAGGGACCGGGTTTTTAACAGAATCAGACTGGTGAACCTTATTTCTTATCGGCTTTCACCATGTGTTTCAGCAGATCAACGCAACGGTTGGAATAGCCCCACTCGTTGTCATACCAGGAAACCACTTTGAAGAAGCGTTTTTCGCCCTTCAGGTTGTTTTCCAGGGTGGCTTTGCTGTCGTAGATAGAGGACCGCTGGTCATGAATGAAGTCGGTGGAAACCAGTTCTTCATTGGTATAGCCCAGAATGCCCTTCATGTAGGTTTCGGAAGCCTTCTTCAGCAGAGAATCGATTTCTTCGATCGAGGTATCCTTTGTTGAGCGGAAGGTCAGGTCAACCACCGATACATCGGGGGTTGGAACCCGGAAGGACATACCAGTCAGTTTACCCTTGGTAGCCGGCAATACTTCGCCAACTGCCTTGGCAGCACCGGTGCTGGAAGGAATGATGTTAATGGCAGCCGCACGGCCTCCGCGCCAGTCCTTCTTCGAGGGACCGTCAACGGTTTTCTGGGTGGCGGTGTAGGAGTGAATGGTGGTCATCAGACCGGTTTCGATTCCGATGCCTTCTTTCAGGATCACGTGAACCACGGGAGCCAGACAGTTGGTGGTGCAGCTGGCATTGGAAACGATGTTGTGCAGTTTTGCATCATATTCCTGCTCGTTCACGCCCATGACGATGGTCTTCACTTCGCCTTTACCGGGAGCGGAAATAATCACCTTCTTAGCGCCGGCATCGAGGTGACCTTTGGCCTTCTCGGAGTCGGTGAAAAGACCGGTTGATTCGATCACATACTCAACGCCGAGGGCTTTCCAGGGCAGTTCAGCAGGGGTTTTGGTGGCAGCCACGCAACGGATTTCATGTCCGTTCACCACGAGGATATCGGCTTCTTCCCTGGAAGAATCGCTCTTTTTCGTGGAAACATTGTGTTTGAACCGGCCGTGTACCGAATCATACTTGATCTGATAGGCGAAGTAATCGGCGTCGGTTGCCACATCGACAACAGCGACCACATCGAATTCTTTACCCAACAGGTCCTGATCGCAAAGGGCCTGGAAAACCATCCGGCCAATCCGTCCAAAACCATTAATACCGACTTTTACAGCCATGGTAACGTACTCCTGATTGTTTAAGAAAATGCTCAATCTGTATTAAACAGCACAGCAAAGGTAAAAAACCGCCGATTAAGGTTCAAACGATCCGTTAATCCATCAGTGGAATCGGTTCACATTTAACCAAGATTTAAGGCGTCCCGAAGATCAGAAATTCCCGGGAAAAGGACCCGATGGGCCTGAAAAGGGCAGAGAAAGCCGTTTGTGTAGTAAAAACTGATAAATCGTGCTATTATAATTTCATTAAAATTGAGGTGTGAAAATGCAATTCTCTGTGTAAATTCGGGGACCATGGTTACAGATATTCACCTGCCGGTACACCTGCAGATTCTGATACAGGATCCGGTTCTGTCGGAACGGATGAACCGTTTGACGGTCGGATTGGGGCTTCCGGTGCTGCAGCCGGGCGTCAATCTGCTCGCTTCACGGCTGATTCTTTCCGATCAGCCCGGCTATTATCCCGACAGTCCGGTGAAAGCACCGGTACGTATTCTGATTGTGTCGGCCAATCCTCCCTTGCAGGTCAACAGTGGTGATAAACTGATTTATGACTGGATCCGCCCCGATTGTCCCGATGAGGAAATCCGGTTCCGGCTGGCGCGAACCGTGGCTGAACTTCGCCAGGAAAACCAGTTTCAGGAGGAACTGACCAGTTCCCGCCGATCAGAAGAAAAATTCAGAAAAACCCTGCAGGCAACCCCCGATGCCATTGTGATTGTGGATGCCGGCGGAAAAATCTCCTTTGTGAATGATCAGGCCGAGCATTTATTCGGGTACACCGCCGATCAGATGATTGGTCAGACCATGGAAATGCTCTTACCCACCGAGATACGTGGCAGCCATCCGGGCATGCGCGACAAGTTTGTGGCCCATCCGAAAACCCGTCCCATGGGAGCTGGTCTTGATCTCTGGTGCCAGCACCAGTCCGGACGAAAAATTCCGGTCGAGGTCAGCCTGAGTCCGGTTAAAACCGATGACGGATTGCAGATTGCCAGTGCGATCCGTGACATCAGTCAGCGGAAAGAAGCCGATTCTCAGCTTCATCAGGCCATGGACGAAGCCAAATCGGCCAACCGTGCCAAAAGCGAGTTTCTGGCCAATATGAGCCATGAGCTCCGGACCCCGTTGAATGCCATTCTGGGATACAGTCAGATTCTGCAGAAAGACCGCAATCTGAACTCACAGCAGCGCGATGGAATTGATATTATCCGTAAAAGCGGCGAGCATTTACTGACCCTCATCAACGATATTCTCGATCTTTCTAAAATTGAATCTGGCTACATGGAATTACATGAATTCGATTTTGATTTTGGTGAGTTCCTTGAGGCCGTGGCCGATGTGGCCCGGATCCGCTGCCGCGAAAAGGGAATCAGTTTTCTCTTCGAAAAACTCTCTGATCTTCCGAAGGCCGTTCACAGCGATGAGAAAAAGCTCAGGCAGGTATTATTCAACCTGCTCAGCAATGCCGTGAAATTCACCGATGAAGGGGGCGTGGCCTTTAAAGTCGGGTATCATGAGGGAAAAATCCGTTTTCAGGTCGAAGACACAGGCGTGGGCATTCCCGCCGACCGGATGGGCGAGCTGTTTCTGCCGTTTCACCAGGTGGGCGATAAAGTCCGGCATGTGGAAGGAACCGGTCTTGGTCTGGCCATCAGTCAGCGGTTGTCTGTGATGCTGGGCGGGGAGATTCAGGTGAGGAGTTCGCTCGGATCGGGGAGTACTTTCTGGGTGGAACTGGACCTGAAGCCCGTAACCGGTTTCACCGCCCGGACCAGTGTGGATGAAAACCATATTATTGGCTATCTGGGTGAACGCAAACGGGTGCTGATTGTGGATGACAAATGGGAAAACAGGTCGGTGCTGGTTCACATGCTGTCACCCATCGGATTCGATATACAGGAAGCGAAGGACGGACTGGAATGTCTGAACAAGTGCGTTTCATACCGGCCCGACATCATCTTTATTGACCTTCGGATGCCGAAAATGGACGGATTCGAGGTTACCCGCCGCATCAGAAAAACCCGGAATATGCAGGATGTGGTAATCATTGCCGTATCGGCCAGCGTTTTTGAACACAACCGCGAAGATTCCCTCATGGCTGGTTGTGATGAATTTGTTGCCAAACCCTTTCAGATGAGCCGTATCCTTGGCGTCATTCAGGATCATTTGGGGATGGAATGGATTTATGAGAATCAGACGGTGAACGGGTATTCTGAAGTCAGCAGCGGAGAGCATCTGGCGATTCACCTGCCCGAGAACCTGGCCGGACCCTTGCTTGATCTGGCACGGATGGGAGATGTCGAAGCCATTATTGACCTGACCCTCACCATGGATTCTGCCGATCCTGGTCAGGATTTGCTCGCCAGGGAAATTCAGCGGCTGGTTAAAAGCTTCGATCTTGTCCGGCTGGAAAAGCTGGCGACTGAACGGAGGTGGCCTCTTGAGACTTGAACCCGGACGTAAGTATTCGATTCTGCTGGTGGATGACAATCCGACCAATCTGAATGTTCTGTGGGATGCGCTGCGGCACGATGGGTTGCGGCTTCTGGTGGCCAAATCGGGTGAGGAAGCCATTCAGCGGGCTGAACTGGCCAAACCCGAACTGATTCTGCTCGATGTGCTGATGCCGGGTATTGACGGGTTTGAAACCTGCCGCCGGCTGAAGGAAAACCCCGAGACGCGCGGCATTCCGGTGATTTTTATGACCGCACTTGCTGATACCATTGACAAAGTGCGTGGATTTTCTCTGGGAGCCGTGGACTATATCACCAAACCCTTTCAGCAGGAAGAAGTGATGGCCCGGGTGGAAACCCATCTGGTTTTGCAGGATCTGCGCAGGGAACTGCAGCAGAAAAATGATGCCCTGAACCGGGCACTCGATCATGAGAAGGAATTGAACCGACTGAAAACCGGCATGGTCTCCATGGCCTCGCATGAACTGCGGCGTCCGCTGACGGTGCTTTCTTTATATAGTAAGTCACTGCTGCCCAAGGATCCCGGTGCCGTGACCCACGATCAGCGTGATGCGTACCAGAAAATCCAAAAATCGGTTCGCCAGATGACGCAGTTGCTCGATGATGTGCTCATTGCCACCCAATCGGAAACCGGCAAACTCACCTTTGAGCCCGAACTGGCCGATCTGGAAGATCTCTGCCGGAAATGTGCCGCCGATATTCAATTGATCGATGAATATTCCCATCAGTTGGAAATGACGGTGTCGGCTTCCTCTCCGGTGGCAGTGGTCGATACCCGTCTGGTTCAGCGGGTGGTTCTGAATCTGCTCAGCAACGCTGTTAAGTATTCGCCCCGGGGCACCACTATCCGGTTCCGGGTGGATATCAATGAACAGGAAGCCATGATTCAGGTGTCGGATGATGGCATTGGCATTTCGAAAGCCGATCAGGAAAAACTGTTCGAAAGCTTCCAGCGGGGCGGTAATGTTGGCAAAATTGCCGGTTCCGGACTGGGGCTTTCCATTGTAAAGCAATGTCTGGATCTGCACCGTGGCCGAATCCGGTGTGACAGCGAGCCCAACAAAGGCACCACCTTTTCTGTCTGGATTCCCGTTCGCATTCCCGTCGATGAACCGCTGACGGGAACGAGCTGAAAGTTCGACTCAACCTGATTTCTCCATTTGGCAATCTGCCGGCGTCAGACTCCTTATAAGCATGTGTTGATGCTTCCGAATCCTTTTTTTAGAATTTTATTAGATCCCCGGTCTGATTCAGATGATGATAAAAATATCCTTATCTTTGGGCTGATCGTTCTCAATAACCGTCGAAGAATCCCGGAGATACCACGCCATGCAACAGCCTTTGCTGCTATTGTTAGCATTTGTTTTTTTCTCACAACCCTCTCATGCGAATCAGGGGGATAAAAAATCGGACCCGCCTAAAAGGCAAAGTTCCTTTGTTGACTTTGAATTTTTAGATGCCCCTGCTTACCGGATCTATTTCGAGAACAATGGCAATATTCAGGATCCATCTGGTAGCTGGAGTATTGAGTATCCGCTGAATTCGGGAAAGCACCCCTTGTTTGCGTCGGGGTTTGCGGTTAGTGGTTTTGTTCAGGATAGTCTGAGGACTGCCTGGATGGCCTCTGCTTCCCGCATTGAAGAATGGCAGCCAGGTAACATCGGGTTGGATGGTAACCCGGCGGACCCCAATAATCCACTGTTTAAAATCTATAAATACCAGTTGGGTGATGTATTGGTAACCAATCCGGATATCGCCTCATGGCCGGTGGATCTTGGTGCGGAATACCATGATTACAATGAAAATGGAGTTTACGATCCGCAGAATGGTGATTTACCGAAAATATACGGATCGGGAATGGTCTGGTATGTGATCAATGATGGAGTTGGGCCTCAAAGCCGGTTGAATGGCAGTAAGCCGATGGGTCTTGAAGCACAGGTCTCTGCCTTTTACTTTGATGGTGGAGCATCCGAATTGGATCACACCGTTTTTATCGTTTACAAACTGATCAATAAGGGAATTCATCCAATCAATGACATGGTTTTTTCCCTGTGGTCCGATCCGGATCTCGGAGATTCAGAAGATGATCTGGTGGGTGTGGATTCAACCCGGTCGCTTGCCTATTGCTATAATAAAACCACCAATGATGCCTCTTATGGATCCCTCCCGCCGGCATTCGGTTATGACTTTTTCCTCGGTCCCAAAGAATTTACGGGAAATCCTCAGGATAGCATTGAAATTCTTGGAAAGAAACAGTTTGGATACAAGGCCCTTGGTATGGAGACATTTGTCAAGTACAACAGAGGAGATCCTACAGTTCCGGATCCAAGAACAATTGATGAAGCCAGAAACTATCAGATGGGCTACAAATTCAATGGTTCCCAATACGATCCACTAACAGATGGAACGGGGGGAACATCGTTGGATAATCCGAAAATTGTATACCCCGGATTGCCAGAGCAATCCACTGGTTGGCGGGATTATTTTCAAGGTGATAAACGGATGATGATCAACACCAAACCGTTTAATATGGCCACGGGTGATACACAGGTTGTGGTGGTGGGGTATGTGGTTGGGTCTTTTCTTAATAATCTGGGTAGTCTTGCCCAATTACGTCTGAACTCGGATGGTGCACAGTCGGCATATAATAACCTGCTGAAGCTTGTTCCGCAGCAACCTGCTCTTGGAACGCTGCAAATTGACATGAAAAACCAGTTTGATCAACCCATTCAAAAAGCCCTGGTAAATGTTACACCATTGGGTTCTGCTGTTGATCTGAACCAGGGACTGGCAGTAAATGAGGCAGATGGGTCCACATCGGTCATTTTGTATGAAGGAGACTATAAGGTTACCGTGATTGGCAATCCATCTGTTTGGGGGCAGCTTCCTGATACCCTGTCTAAAGTGGTTTCCATTACAAAGTCAGAAACATCTGAACTCAGTTTTGTATTAATGGAACAGACTGGATATTGGGAAAAGGAGTGGAGAAAGGATCTGTATACCGGTGTAATTGACAATTGGTTGACGAAAGTTCCGGGAGACACCACTTACAGTTTATCGACAAAATATGAATGGACACCCAATAATGGTGCAATCAGAATACAATCAAGTACTTTAAAAGGTCAATGGACACTTCAGACTCAGGTTGATCTGTCGACATTGGAAAACGCTGGTGTTTCATTTGCGCTATCAATTAAACTGAATGCCTCGGACACCTTTCGTGTTCAGGTCCGCAATCCTTCTATGACCGGGTGGATTTTGCTGGATGAATTCCGGACAATCCTTAATACATCGTTTACGCGTCATAATTACTACCTTCCATCATTGGTATCATTTGCAGAGCCAATCGAAATTCGCTTCAGGTTCATAAAGCGTTCAAACGTTTCTTCATATATTTCAATAGATGATTTCCTGATTGCCGAAGATGTTGGCGTAGGCGTCGAATCAGAACCGGTTGTTCTGCCTTCTGCTTTTCAACTCCTGTCGGCGTACCCGAATCCGTTTAACCCGTCGACCACGCTGCGCTGGGTTCAGTCACATGTCGGTGAGGTAAATCTGCGGGTATTTAATCTGCTGGGTCAGCAGGTGATGTCACTTCCGGTAACCCGTCCGGCAGGTGAGCAGACGGTTGAGCTTGATTTCAGCAGGCTGGCATCGGGTGTTTATCTGGTCAACGCCGAAGCCCAGGGCGAACAAACTAAACCGATTCGGGTGGTTTTAATTAAGTAAAGAACATTTTCAGGAACGGGTATGATTCTCACTTTAAAACAGGTCATTCACTTGAATTAAAATGATAATTTCCGCACAGAAGGTTCAAATTCAATGATCAAAAAAATTTGCTATTCAAAAGAAAAGCGTTGGTTAAATCATGTATGATAGATTTTTTCTTCTAATCTCATGCCTGTTTTTATTTTTCTCTGTTGAGGCACAACCTTCAAATAAGAATGCTGGTAGTTCACAATTATCAGCAGGCTATTCTCAATTTCAATTTCTGGATGCCCCTGCTTTCAGGATGTGGTTTGAGAACAATGGAAATATTCAGAATCAATCGGCTACCGGAGGAATTGAGTATCCGAAAAATTCTGATAAGGTCACTCTTTTTTGTGGAGGTTTTGCGGTAAGCGGATACAAAGAGGATAGTCTTTACACTGCATGGATGACATCCAGTTCACGAATTGAAGAATGGCAACCAGGTAACATTAGCAATGATGGATTCCCGGTTGATCCAAACACAAAAAAATTCAGGGTTTTTAAATACAAGCATGGTGATGTTCTGACCTCAAACCCTGACATTGCTGATTGGCCGGTTGAGTTGGGGGCCGACTTTCATGATTATAACCACAACGGGATATATGATCCCCAAAAAGGTGATCTGCCGAAAATTTTTGGCTCTGAAATGATTTGGTTTGTAATCAATGATGGAGTCGCACCACAAAGTAGGCTTATGGGAAGTAAACCGATGGGACTGGAAGCACAGGTGTCTGCTTTTTGGGTCGATGACAAATCAGAGGTATACAATCATTCTGTCATCCTGATTTACAAACTGATTAACAAAGGAAAGCATCAGATAAATGACATGATATTTTCCTTGTGGTCCGATCCGGATGTGGGGCGGTTAAATGATGATATGATTGGGGTTGATACGACGAGAATAACCAGGCAGGGAGTATTTGATAAAGAAAAAGGGGAGCCTCGTTCATTGGCTTATTGTTACAATGAAACCAATAATGACGCAGACTATGGTTCCGCGCCTCCTGCATTGGGTCAAGGATTTTTACTTGGACCGCAGGTACAAACAGGGCAAACGACGGATACTGCCTTTGTTTTTGGCCACCCAAAGATTGGCTTTAAGGAATTACCCATGGATTCCTTTGTGAAGTTTGCTCGTGGGGACCCTACATTGCCTTATCCTTTTTCTGCGACAGAAGCTCGCAATTACCAGAAGGGCTACAAGTTTAATGGCACATCCTTTATACCATATCTCGAAGGAATAGGTGGCACCAGTTCAGACAATCCAAGAATCGTCCACCCGGGATATCCTGAGCAAGGTACTGGTTGGCGTGACGGCAGGGGTGAGGATAAAAGTATGTTGATCAGTTCAAGGCCCTTCACAATGGCTGTTGGAGATACACAAGTTATTATGGCAACCTATTTAGTTGGAAAGGGTACAGATAATTTAAACAGCATTTTCAAACTAAGATCCCAAATTGATGTGATGAAAACATCAATTGATAAACTTTTAAGGGTCGATACTCCTGAACCAGCGTTTGGTACACTTGAATTGGATGTAAAGAACCAGTTTAATCAACCTATCAAGGAATTTTGGGTTAATGTCACGCCCTTTAATTCAACGATTAATCTGGAAGATGGTTTTTTGTTCAAAACAGAAAGGGAAAAGCAGACCTTATTCTTATATGGAGGGGATTACTGGGTATCTATTATCAGTAACCCTAAGGGATGGGGTATTTTACCAGATACAACAGATAAGGTTGTTTCTATTACCAAATCTTCTGTTTCAAGTCTTAATTTCAAGGTTAATGAACAACCCGGGTATAAAGAAGAAAAGTGGGAAAATGACCCGATCTCAGGACAGATACTCAATTGGCAACGTGGCGTGAAGGGAGATACCACTTTGAGTACAACATCTCAAACAAACTGGACTGGAACCAATGGTACGATAAGGCTAAGTTCCAGTTACAAGGGTCAATGGACGCTTCAGACGACTGTTGACCTTTCGGAATTTGATCAGGCTGGTCTATCGTTCACCATTTCCGCCAGATTACGTGATTCAGACACCTTCAGAGTTCAGATCCGAAATCAGTCAGCAGAGAACTGGATTACAGTAGATGAATTTCGGACCATGTTCGATGTAAACTTTGTCAGGCATAACTATGATTTACCATCCATTTTGTCTTTTTCTGAACCGATAGAAATCAGATTTCGTTTCATCAAAAAATCATCCTCAGCCTCATTTGTTTATTTAGATGATTTCCTGATTGCCGAAGATGTTGGCGTAGGCGTCGAATCAGAACCGGTTGTTCAGCCTTCTGCTTTTCAACTCCTGTCGGCGTACCCGAATCCGTTTAACCCGTCGACCACGCTGCGCTGGGTTCAGTCACATGCCGGTGAGGTAAATCTGCGGGTATTTAATCTGCTGGGTCAGCAGGTGATGTCACTTCCGGTGACCCGTCCGGCAGGTGAGCAGATTGCTGAGCTTGATTTCAGCAAGCTGGCATCGGGTGTTTATCTGGTCAACGCCGAAGCCCGGGGCGAACAAACTAAACCGATTCGGGTGGTTTTGATTAAGTAAAGCACGATCCGGCTTTTACCTGTCTTTATTTTTAATGCCAGCGGACTTAATACCCGCTGGCATTTTTGTTTATATAAAGTGTAAACAAAAAGGATGTCTACGTCTGATAATTGACGGGCGTCACCTTTCCGCCTGGATGATTAAAGTCTGTTTAGTTATCCGATTTCTAAGTTGGTAGATTCCGGACAAGTCGATACATTAACCGACCAATTTTTACAATCAAGCCGAGGCGGTCATCATGAAAAAACAGGTATCGTTGACAGTAAACAGGATGCTGGTTCTCATCGCAGGAATGCTTGTTACCGGAGTGTTTCAAATTTCTGCCCAATCCATGACAGGGAGACCTGTTCTGGACCATGAATCTGCGGACCAGGGGAACGCCGTTTCACGGTTGGCAAAGTCCACCGTTTCCTCAACTTTAGTGGGAGACATGGCCAATTCCTATGCCACCCAGGCCCCCGGAACCAACCAGATCGCCTATGATCCTTCTTCCGGATTCCTGGTCATTGTAAAACGGCGGGGACCCTCTGACTATCAGATTCCGGCGGGCAGTGGGCGCATTGCCTATCATACCAGTCTGGATGGAGGAACTTCCTGGTTACCGGCTCAGAATGCCAATCACAGCATGCCAACCTTTTTAGGCCGACATCCCAATCTCGCCATCCGGAATGACGGGGAAAGTGTTCGACTGGTTACCCAATGGGCCGAACTGATCAATGGAAATTTTGGAGGTTTTGGATCGGTGGTTTCCGATATCAATTCGCAAGGCGGATTTCCCTTCATCTA
This sequence comes from Bacteroidota bacterium, assembly GCA_013360915.1. Taxonomy (NCBI): domain Bacteria; kingdom Pseudomonadati; phylum Bacteroidota; species Bacteroidota bacterium. The sequence goes on along the minus strand of JABWAT010000001.1, from coordinate 840,808 downwards.
TGACCAATGGTACAGCACTGAGTTTATGCTGGGTCAGGATACCCTTCAATGGGGGATCCCGGGTGAAATTGCTGTCGAACAGGGTTCTTACCTGTGGGCAGGAACCAACGTGATGAATAACTCCAGCCTGTATCTGATCCGGTCAGATGAAGGGGCCGGCTGGTCGGTGGTTCATACCATTCCCGATGTTCAGAATGGAGGAGTTGTTATTACAGCCAACCATTTACGGGGTGACTTTTATGGCAATCAAGGATGGTTTGTGGCAACGGTTCAGCCAGATTCTCTCTATGCACTCAACACTGGTTTGTCGCTGGGGCATGGTGTCTTTTACCCATATCTGATCCATATTGACAATGGAAATGTGATCTCAGAGTATTTGGTTGATATCTACCAGATGGCCATGAATCTGGGGATTCCGGTTAACAACATTACCTACAATTACGACATGGTCACTGACCACAATGGTGATTTTCATGCCTTTTTTGAGCTTTATGGTCTCGATAACAGCAACCATGGAGTGTATGAACTGAAATCGACCGATAACGGATCCGGCCAGTCCCGGTCACTCAGCCTGGTCAGCCCGCTGGGTCACACCGATTGGGTCTATGGGACCGATCCGCTTAACACCCGGTCAGAGATCGATGCGGCCAGGGATGACAATGGTGAGGCGCTGTTTGTAAAATGGCTCGATATCGATCCCCTCGATCCGAATGGAACCAGTGAAATCATGGTTTCGGGCCGTGGAGTTAATGCTTCCGTCTGGTCCACGCCGTTAGCCGTTAACGACAATGACAGTCAGATGCAGTTTTTTACGCAGATGGCTCCACGGGTCAGCAGTCTGGGAGAAGGAATGTACCAGTTGCACGTGATGTGGACAGGTGTGGGAACGGATGGAACCAGTCAGATAGTTGGTACCGCCCCTGCTTCCATTTATTACAATGGTCCGCAGATTGCCCTCGAAACCTATTCGGGCATCACTGATATTGCCGAAGCCAAATTGGCACCTCTGGGTACCCGAGTCACCGTGACTGGTCGGGTAACAGTTGGTCCCGAATTCGGTGGACCTGTTTACATTCAGGACATGACCGGTGGAATTCCGATTTACGATTTTACCGAGCATCCACCTGTTTCGATTGGTGATTCAGTGGTGGTGACAGGTGCGGTTGCCGAGTTTGGCTCGGTGGGCGGGCACCCCGGATCGGGTCAGACACTGATCAATGGTGAAAATATCGTCTGGGATGTGGTTGACACTTATCAACGATATTTACCTGCCATGCCCATGACACTGTCCTCCTTTGGGGAAGGCCAGGAAGGGATGCTTGTTACTATATATAATGTGGGATTGAACGGTTCAGGAACCTTTACAGAAAACACCAATTACCTGATCCGCGACCTGACTGCCGGATCGGTTATGCGGATATCCGGACCTACCAACCTGGTGGGAACGCCCATTCCATCCGGAATCTTTCATGTCACTGGGGTCATCTCTCAATTCGAAGGTGTGTATCAGCTGATGCCCCGGTCCCAGTCGGATATTTATCCGGATCCATCCTACAAAAAAGTGTCTTTTGAAGTAAACACAGCTTTCGTTCAGGATACCATCCGGGCCGGTAACGGAACCCAGGTGAAAATCGCAGGCAGTGGCATGTTCGGTGACTGGGCCAATTACCAGACCATGCCACCGCTCACCAATGTGAGGGGTGATTTGTGGTATGGAATGATTCCCATACCTGCCGGTAACTTTTCGGGAGTTTTCAAGGTTGTCACCACTTCCCAGTCCGGAACCGGTTGGGACCGGTACGCTAATCCGGGCTTTGTGGTTTACAATGATACCACCATTAAAATTGTATCAACAGGTCTTCCCGAGGTGTATGAAGACCCCATCACGGGACAACAGATCATGCGGGATCAATCATGGAATCCGCTGAAAATCGCAAAGGGCGGGTCGGATAGTATCGCTGTTCATTTCCGGGTGAACATGGAAGATCAGCGATTTTTCCCACGTGAGACGGGGGAACTGTTCGTCAGAGGGAATATGATTGATGAATCATGGAGCATGACCCAAAGAGGAAAATTGTATCCCGAGGTCAGGCATGATGACCTGTGCTGCGGCAATGGCATTTACCCGGCCGATCAGCACTTTTATTCGCGCATTGTACTGATCGATCCTGCCTTCAGGGGCCAGTATGAATACAAGTTTGTTCAAAAAAACGGCGAATTGATTACCTGGGAAGAAAATATCCACTACATGGGTGAGCCGGATCTTGCCAACAATGGTAACCGGAAGTTTTTCCTGAATGGAGATACCACCCTTGCCTGGAAATACTGGAATAACAAACGTCCGACGGCACCCAGCCAGAATTCCTTTGCCAGCTCAATGTCAGTTCCGGCAGCATTCGCCAATGATTCCAACCCAGAGCCGGGAGCCAATCCGTCAGTCTTTCAGCAATTGGGTACTGATCTCACGGTTGAAGCGTGGGTGTTTTTGACCAATCTGCCTGATGCAGTTGATCCGGAAGGTCCGCCCGTGAAAAACCGTTCGGTTCTGTTAAGCCGGCCGGGAAGCTTTAACCTTCAGGTTTATCACGATACCACCCGTTATGCCTTTGCTTTTGTGGTATTCAATCAGGATGGGCAACGGATGCAGGTGAAATCAAACATGATTCCGGAAACAGGTGTATGGTATCATCTGGCCGGTGCCTATAACGGAAGCGAGCTCAGACTTTACATCAATGGAAATGAGGACGGATTGGTTACAGGAACAGGAACAGTGGCACCGGGAACCGGTGGCTTCTATACAGGTACCAGTTCGAGCAATAATCCTTTCTTTGGTCTGCTTGATGAAGTTCGTCTGTGGGATGACTACCATCACTGGTCTCAGATCAACCAGTCTATGATGGTAACCCTTGACCCTCATACACCGGGCCTGATTGGCTATTGGCCGATGGAAACACTCCAATACAGTCAGATGGGCAAATGGTTTACTCCGGATGTAACTTCTAACCAGAATCATCTGGTGGTAAAAGACTACAACAGTATGATCGGGGCTCCGTTCCTGCATGAAGTTCTGTTGCCGGTCAGTTATATCCACTTTGACAGAACCGATTTGATTGCCGGTTCGCCGGGGGTTATCAGAGTCACCACTGACGGATGGCCAGAAAGAGGCGATATCACCTTCCACAACATGCCTGCTGGTGCCACTTTTGATGGTGAGTATCTTTCCTGGGCCCCGCCGGAAGGTATGTCTGGTTTTTACACGTTCTCCGTATCAGCCAATAATGGAGTCGGAAGTTTCTACTTTACCGATATCCCGGTTTACATCTACAAGTACCCGCTGAGCAATGAAATTCTGACCAATGATATCCTTTCCACCTCGGTGCAATCCGACGGGACATTGGGTGTGGGTGAAGGTTTCCGGTTACTGGGAGCAAATGGTTTGTATGAAGGCCAGCTGATTGTAGGTGTGTCTGGAAATCAGGTTTCTGGTGCCGTCTCTACAGGTAAATATGAATGGGGACCGCTTGCTCCGATCCGCCGGATCAAATCGACTTACCGGGGTTTTGAAAATGCAGTGGAAGCCCGGTTCAGTGATTCAAGAATCTACAGCAATCCGATTGGTCTCGATGTGAAACTGGTTGCTACCATGGATGATGCCGAGATGGGTCCGCGGTTTGGTATTTATGATTATGAAATCAGGAACACCAATGGGTATCCGCTATCCAATCTGTATGTCGGTCTGGCCATGGATTGGGATGTGGATTCGGCTGCCGCTAATCTGTCGGGATTCGAAACGGATATCCAATTGAGTTATGTCTATGCACCGGCTCCAAAAAACAACAACAATTATTACGGGATGGTTATCCTGAATTGGGAAACCTCGGGTGCGGCAACCTGGAATTCGTTTTTGCCCCATCAGGAGCAAGATTCGGTACTTTATAACTTGCTGACGCAATATTCCATTCAGGAATCAACACCCGCCGATGTGAGAACCATGGTTTCTGCCGGGCCTTTCTGGTTAGAAAGTCAGCAGAACGTGAAGGTCATCTATGCGGTGCTTGCAGCTCCTTCGCTTCAGGAATTGCGTGATGCTGCCTGGTCGGCCTATTATTCCTATGAGGCATCCCGACCCTACTATAAAAACATCGCTCTGTCACCCGGCTGGAATCTGATCGGATTCGGTGGAACGTTATATAATGATTCCACCCAGGTGGCCTTATCATCTGTCATGAATAAACTGCGGGTGGCACTTGGTTTCGAAAATGAAGGATTGACCTGGTCACCACAGGTTCCGCCTGAAATGAACACCCTTCAGACCATGGACGGCTACAGTGGATACTGGATGAAAATGAAAGATTTTGCCAATCTGGATGTGACTGGCTATCCGTTTGCACCAAACACTCCCATTCCGCTGAATGCCGGATGGAATCTGGTCAGTTTCCTGGGCCCGAATGATATACCGCTTAACTGGACGCTTCAGGATCTGGGTGACAATCTCGAACTGGTACTGGGATTTGAATACGGCGGACTTACCTACGATCCAACCATTCCAATGGAATTCAATACCCTGCTCACCATGAAGGAAAATCACGGTTACTGGATTAAGGTGAGGGAAGCAACCAACCTGGTTTACCGGGGCTATGGGGTGATTGATGGCGGGAAGGAATCTGTTCTTGCCAATCTGAAAAAGAAACCAGCCAAACATGTGGCAGTTGACAGTCCGGAAGGTTTAGTGCCTACTTCTGAATGGATGTCGGTGTACGCCAGTTCGGTTAAAGCAGATAACCTGCTGCTTAAACAAGGAACGGTTGTGACGGCACGTGACGAATCAGGAATTCTCTGCGGCTATACAGTGGCCAAAGCAGATGGACAGTTTGGTCTGATGGCCATTTACAGGGATGATCCGGCCACTCCGGAAGATGAAGGTGCCACACCGGGCTCACCCATTCAGCTATTCGCCGGTGATCAGTTGCTGGTGTCAGGTCTTGAGTGGAAGGGAATGGGCGCCATCGTGGACATTTCCAATGTGGTTACATCGGCCGGGGAAGGATCCGGATTGCCAACCACGTTTGCTCTGAAGCAAAACTATCCGAATCCGTTTAATCCTTCGACGGTAATCCGGTATGAGTTACCTGCAGAAAGCCATGTGACCATCAAAGTCTATTCCCTGACCGGTGAAGAAGTTGCCACACTCGTGGATCAGGTGGTACCGGCTGGCTATCAGACAGTGACATGGAATGGCCAGACTTCGGGTGGCAGTCGTGTGGCAAGCGGCATGTATTTCTACCGGATACAAGCTGGTTCATTTACCAGAACGATGAAAATGATTCTTCTGAAGTGATGTAACGTTACCCCCCGTGATAAAAAACGGGGGGATTCATTGGAGAATATGGAGATTTAAATGAAACAGTTAATTGCCAGCATTCTTACCGGACTGGTAGCACTTCCGCTGATTGCAGACTCCTCCCCGGGATATGGACCTGTTATACCAACCACAGAATGGATCAGCATCTGGGGCAAGGGCGTTTTGGTGAACGGGCGTCCGGCCAATCCGGGTACCCCGATCTGGGTGACAGATCCTCAGGGAGTGGTGTGCGGATACGGTGCTGTGAAAACCCCCGGCACATTCGGACTTATCCCTGTTTACCGGGATGATTTTACCACACCTGAGCTGGATGAAGGTGCAGAACCTGGTGATGTGCTGACTGTGTGGGTTGCTTATGAGCGGGCCAGAACTGAAAACGGTCAGACGCTGGTCTGGACCAAGAACGGTGAAACGTTTGAATACCGGATGATGAGTGGTGTCATCCCCACGACCGAATGGGTATCCTTCTACGGAACCAACCTTCTTGTTAACGGAGTCCCTGCCGAAGTGGGCAGTCTGGTGGATGTGCTTGATGCGGATGGAAATCTGTGCGGACGCACGGAAGTGAAGCAAGCCGGAAAATATGGACTGGTTTCGGTTTACCGCGATGATCCTTCCACACTGCTCGATGAAGGCGCCGGACCTGGTGAGCCCCTGCAGTTTTTTGTGAACGGGAAACGTGCACGTTCTTTGAATCAGACCGAACCGGTATGGACGGGAAATGGTGATGTCATCAATCTGGATATCAGTGCCGGGGTGCTGCCAACAACCGTCTGGCAAAACTTTTACGGTACCATCCTGGATGGGTACGGAAGTCCGGTCCCGGGTGGGTTGACCGTTGAAGTACTCGATTCTGACTGGAATCTGTGCGGAACTGGCGTTACGAAAGAGGATGGAAAGTTCGGCATCATTCCGGTTTACCGTGATGATCCGGAAACCCCCGTCGATGAAGGTGGGAATGATGGTGATTTTTACCTCTTTTTGCTTGATGGACAGCTTCTGATTTCATTCCCGAGGTTTATTCCATCCTCCGGGGAGACCAAATCACAGGAGATACGCCTGTTTCATTCGACTGGAATGATTCCGGTTAAATTGAAAATTGTGGCCGATATCAACCCGGCTCTCCGCGAGGTGAATGAATACGGAAAAAAACTGGAAGATTTTGGCGGGTCTGGCTTTGTGGTGGATAAAAACAACATCCAGGAACAGGTCCTGTTTATCAACGGTCCGGTAACCGGTGGTTATGCGGAACCCTGGACGCCCTCCTCACTGGGTGAAATGAGAATGATGTCCATGATGGAAACCAGTCCGAACGGACCGGTGGATCCAACCAGATGGGCCATTGAATATGTTCGGCAGGTCGATGTCCTCGATTCGACCACCTTTAAACTGAGCCTGGGAGGATATGACAATGAAGGCGTGACCGGAACGGAGCACAAAATCTACCTGACAACAGACAGTCTGGAAGTCATCAGGCAGGTGGCCTTCGGATCCATTGATCCTGCCCGCTACCGTCACTGGGACTTTGGTGCGGCACTTCCGCCCGTCATTGAAAATCCCATTGCAGATGCCAGGGTATCAGAGGATGACGATCCTTTCATTCTTGCCGATCTGAGCACTGTCTTTTTTGATCAGGACCTGAAGGAAATATCTGTTTCCACCAACAGGCCCGATTTACTGACACCTGCTCTGGACGGAAGTCAGATTGAGGTTACTCTTCAGCCCAATCAGCATGGGGTGGCCCTGATCATGGTCACCGCAACGGATACAACCGGACTTTCTGCAACCGATACGGTCTCTGTCACCATCGATCCTGTTAATGATTCGCCGGTTGTAAGCCAGCCGGTATCAGACGAGACCATTGCAGAGGATGCCGATGAAGCGGTTATTATCAGTGACATCCGGAGTGGCTTTTCGGATCCGGATGGGGATGACCTGACGGTCACCGTGGACCGGCTGGATTCAGGTATCAATTTCAGAACCGAAGACCAGGCCTTGTATCTCACTCCTGAATCCAATTTTAACGGAACGGTCCGCTTTGTTCTGACTGCCACCGATGGAATCCAAACGGTTTCTGACACCCTGCTTGTAACCGTTTCGCCGGTGAATGATGCTGTTATTGTGGAGAATCCGGCTGCGGATAAAACCATCGATGAGGATGCCCCCGAGTCGGTGCTGGTCAGCAATGTTGCAAGCGTGTTCTACGATGTTGATACCCCTTCCCTGATGATGGGTGTTTCGGCACTGGATGCAGGCGGAACGGTAAAACTGTTGGCAAATCAGGTATTGTTTACTCCGCAGTCCGATTTTAATGGTCAGGTCAGGATCAGATTATCGGCGTCTGATGGAGACTATTCTGCAGCGGATACGCTGGTGGTGACCGTGACCCCGGTTAACGATGCACCGGTTGTCATCCAACCGGTTTCCGATTCCTATGTGCTGTCAGGAAAACCGGAACGGATGGTTGCTTCTTTGAATGGTGTCTTTTCTGATGTGGACGGAGATACCCTTTTTTACGATACTTACTCACTGGATCCGGACCTTCTTTCCGTGCGTCTGTCAGAATCGGATATTATGGCCTTCTCAGAGGCAGCCGATACGGGCTGGGCCCGGGTGGTGGTAACTGCTTATGATCCGACCGAAGCCTCTGTCTCCGATACATTTCTTGTGGAAATCAGAAAAGGCAATCAACCACCGGTTCTGATCGGTCCTGTGAAGGATGTGATAATTTCAGAAGACGACGCCGCCTACCGGGTGGTAGATTCCTGGAAATCCGTCATAACCGATCCCGATGAAACCGCGAACACGATTTCAGTGATCTCGCTTGATCCGGGATTAACTGCCTGGCTGAACGGAGAAGAAGTTCTGGTGCAACCCGTCCCGGATACCAGCGGAGTTTTTCGTGTGGTCATGGAAATGATTGATAATGAGTTCTCTGTGGCCGATACGTTCCTGGTAACCGTTACTCCCGTGAATGATGCGCCGGTGGTGCAAAATCCCGTTTCCGATAAAACGATTGCAGAAGACTCAGCCAATCAGTTGGTGGTCTCTTCTGTATCCGCAGTCTTTGCCGATATCGATGGTCCGGGTCTTAGCTATGATGCTCAGTCGCTGACCCCGGGTTTGTCGGCCGTGATCAGCGGAAATACCGTTTTGGTAACCCCGTCATCCAATCTCAATGGTGAATTCCTTGTCCGGTTGGCGGGCTCGGATGGCCAGTTTACCGTGGCTGATACGTTTAAAGTGACGGTGACCCCGGTGAATGATGCACCTGTGGTGCAAAATCCTGTTTCCGATAAAACGATTGCAGAAGACTCAGCCAATCAGTTGGTGGTCTCTTCTGTTTCCGCAGTCTTTTCCGATATCGATGGTCCGGGTCTTAGCTATGATGTTCAGTCCCTGACCCCGGGTTTGTCGGCTGTGATCAGCGGAAATACCGTTTTGGTAACTCCGTCGTCCAATCTCAATGGCGAATTCCTGGTCCGGTTGGCGGGCTCGGATGGCCAGTTTACCGTGGCTGATACGTTCAAAGTGACGGTGACCCCGGTGAATGATGCTCCGGTACGAAACCTTCAGCTGACCGATGTGTCGATTGATGAGGAGGCCATTAATGCTCCGTTGGGTTCGGTAACCGGGCTGTTTTCTGACCCCGATGGTGATTTGCTGACTTATGCCGTGACGAGTCTGAATCTGACCCGGCTGACCGTTTCTCTGAATACCAACCAGATTACCGGTACGGCTCAGCCAAATCAGAACGGCACGGTGTCGGTTGTTGTCCGGGCGACCGATCCTTCATTGGTGTCGGTAACCGATACCTTTCTGGTAACCATCCGGCCGGTGAATGATCCCCCTGTGGTTTCTTCCCCGGTCACCGATAAGGTGATAAATGAAGATTCAATGAATCAATTGGTGGTTCCATCTGTTTCGGCAGTTTTCTCAGACATCGATGGACCTCAGCTTTCTTACATTGTTCAATCCCTGACACCTGGTTTATCTGCTATCCTGAGCGCAAATACGGTACTGGTTACGCCCGATCAGAATGTGAATGGCGATTTTCTGGTCACCTTGTCTGCCTCGGATGGACAGTATACGGTCATCGATACCTTTAAAGTGGTGGTCACACCGGTAAATGATAAACCGGTCCGGCAGAATCCACTTTCCGACATCCGGATCAGTGAAGGGGATCAATCGATCCTGGCCGGATTACCGGAAGGCGTGTTTTCTGATCCTGATGGAGATATTCTCAGTTATCAGGTTATCAGTGCTGATCCGGGAAAACTGACCGCCACCCTTTCTGATAACAGTCTGTTTGTGAGCACAGTTGGTGAAGCAAACGGATCGGTATCCGTCGTGGTCTATGCCTCGGATCCATCTTTCGAAACAGCCACCGATACCTTTGTGGTGACCATTGATCCGGTTAATGACCCACCCTTCTTACAGAATCCGATTGGTGATAAGACCATTGCAGAAGACAGTGGTACACAAATGCTTCTGACCGATGTAAGCTTGTTTTTCGATGATTCTGATTCACCCAACCTTACCTATGAGGCATCATCTCTGAAAGAAGGGCTGATTGTTGAGTTACAGTCGGGTGGACTGAAGGTGACCCCTGCTCTTAACATTAATGGGGTTTTTCAGGTAGAATTGGTTGCATCGGATGACCAGTATTCGGTTTCAGATACTTTCCTGGTTACGGTTCTGCCCGTTAATGATCAGCCTGGGCTGGTTGGTCACATACCGGATGGAGAGGTGACCGAAGATCAATCCACCACCCAACTGGCTGATATTACCTCCTATTTTACCGATGTGGATGGGGATCCACTGAGTTATTCTGCATTGAGTCAGGCAACTGCAAGGTTGATTGCATCAGTGACAGATGGAAAGCTTTCTGTCACACCGCTCAGTAACCAGACCGGACCAGTGTCGGTTATTGTAAGAGCCACCGATCCGTCTGGCTCCTTTGTGACCGATACGCTGATTGTGACAATTCTTCCCGTTAATGATGCGCCGTTTGTATTAAATCCCGCATCCGATCGGGTGTTTGATGAAGATTCGGGTCCGCAGATTACCGTGAATGATCTGGATCTGGTATTCTCTGATCCAGACAATTCTGAGCTGAGTTATTCGGCAGTATCCCTTCAACCGGGATTAATGGTTCAGGTAGATGGTGCCACTGTACTGTCAGAGTCTGGTGCGGATGCCAACGGTCGTTTCGAGGTGGTTTTAACGGCCTCTGATGGACAGTTTACAGCCACCGACACTCTGGTCATCCTGATCAATCCGGTCAATGACAAACCGGTATTAAGAAATCTGATACAAGATGCATCTGTCAGTGAGGATGAATCGGACAAGGTGATTGCAGGTCTGAAGGACGTTTTTTCTGATGTGGATGGTGACCTGCTTACGTTGACGGTTTCAAGTCTTGATCCCGGATTACTCACGGTCAGTCTGATGGAAAACGAAGTTACCGGAACGACGGTTCCGAACCAGAACGGCATTGCGCGTGTGGTGGTGACTGCTACGGATCCACTTCAGATATCGGTGACAGATACATTTCTGGTTACCATCCGTCCCGTAAATGATGCACCCGGATTGTTCTCACTCCTCTCACCTGACTCCGGTTTATTAACCAATGGCAATCAGGTGGCCTTTTCATGGACCGCTTCAACCGATCCTGATGAAGGAGAAGGAGATACGGTGACTTACCGGATTCAGCTTGCTGCTGATACGTTGTTCACCGCACCGGTTCTGACAGCCAATACCCGGCTACTCGGATATACTTTCCCTGACCGGTTACCCAATGGTGTCTGGAACTGGCGTGTGCTGGCATCGGACAAATCGGGGGTAACCACTGTTTCTTCTCCGACCCGGCGGGTGATCACTGCCGACACTCAGGCGCCCGTGATTGGTGCATGGGTGATGAAAGCAACCGATAATGGTTTGGGAAATAATCTGAGTGTGTTGTTCCGGTCTGCCGAAACCTTTGCTTCTTCACCGTCAGTTTCTTCCGTTATGAATGGAAGCAGTCTGAAGGATTCTGTCTGGGTTCTCGACAGTCAACGGAATCTGAGAGTGATTTATCTGCATGATCTCGATACCGGACTCCTGAGAATTACCATTACGGGGATTGATGCCGTCGGTAACACCGGTTCGCTGATTAAGCAGGCACGGATTCTCAGATTTGCACCAGGAGTCAGAAACCGGCTTGCATTGGAGAAACTGATCGGCTCCATCACCATTCCTGAGAAGGGAATGAGTCAGGAAGCATGGGTTGCGCTTGAAACAAACGACCCGGGAACAGATTACCCGGTTCCTGATGGATGGACGATGGTTTCACCGGTTCTTGTCTGGAACGGGAATCCGTCTCTGCAATCGAAAGCGGAACTGACACTCGGATATGAACCGGCACAGGGATGGAAATCGGAACGGCATGTTTCGGTTTATCGCTGGGATGAAGCTGACTCAGAATGGAAGTGGTTGGGAGGTGAGGGCCGTAACGGACAGGTGACGATCCAATTACGGAAACTTGAGACCATGTCCTTGTTCTACAATGAAGAGCAGCCGTTGCTTCCCGATAAACTCAGTCTGGACCAGAACTATCCAAACCCGTTTAATCCGGAAACCACCATACCGTTCAACCTGCCGGCCGATGCCACCGTGACCATTCAGGTGTTTAATCTGCTGGGTCAGCAGGTGACCACTTTGCTGGATGCAGAGGAGTTGCCAGCCGGCCATCACTCGGTTAAATGGCGTGCGGTCGGATCGCAGGGGATGCAGGCTTCAGGGGTCTATTTTGTCCGGCTGACGGTGGATGGTCAGCGCCTGACTCGTAAACTGGTGTTGATGAAATAAGGAGAAAACCATGAAAACGATTCAATTACCTGTTGCCTTATTCATCAGACTGATATCCTTTTCTCTGGCTGTGACCTTTTTTTCCTGCAGTGAGGATACCTCACCAACCATTGAAGAAAAGGTGGAATCGGCCTGGAAGGCCTATCAGAGCTCAAACTATTCATTGGCTCTTGAGGATTTCCGGACCGCCTACCGGCTCATGTCTGAGGAATTGAGGCGTGTGCCTGAAGTGGAACTGGGATTGGGATGGGCATTTTACCGGTTAGGAAATGCCGATTCATCGGCCTTGTATCTTGAACGGTGTCTGAATGATCAGAGGGAAGCAATTATTCCGTACAGCATGATCAAATATTACGATCTGAACCGGAATAAATCACATGCATCAATTGCCACCGATGAGGTCCTGTCGAGGTTAAAAACCTTCCTGACTGTGGACAGGCCATTGTATCAGTTTCAGTACGATCAGACCATCAATTATAAGGATGGGGCTTTGATGGGTGCTCAGATCAGGGTACTTCAGAAAAACTACGCCGATGCAGTGGTATATATTCAATTGGTTCAGGCCGATTTTAATCCCGACCCCAATGCTGCCGATTATATCGACCGGATCCTGGCCATGCTGGAAGGTTTGGTGGCAGGAAATAGTTAATCAGATTTGCACGTTTGTTCAGGAAAGTCCGGTCAGGCCGGACTTTCCTGTTTTTGACCCCATCTGCTCAGAGGTGAGTTGGTGCAGGCCTCGGAACAGGCCCCTTTGATGGCTGGTTCACAGGATTCACAAACCAGTATTTGTTGATTGCATGCCGCATTGCTGCAGTTAATATACCTGTCGGAAGGTTGCTGACAGATTCGGCAGGTCGAAATAACCGTGTTATCTGTCTGATTGACCGGAACAGCAATCCGTTTGTCGAACACGTAACATTTGCCCACCCAATTTTTGCCACCAGTGATCTGCCCATACCGGATGATTCCGCCATGCAACTGAAAAACCTGTTTAAATCCGGCCCGTTTTAATAAAGCTGTTGCCTTTTCACACCGGATTCCACCCGTGCAATATGCAAGGATTTTCTTATCACGGTAGGGTTCCAGTTTCTCGATCATGTCGGGGAAATCCCTGAAGTTCCGGATGGGGGATTCAACAGCCCCTTTAAAATGCCCGATGGCATATTCATAGTCATTCCGTGTATCGAGAACCAGAACATCCGGATCTGATTCAAGCATTTGGTCAAACTCTCCGGGCTCCAGATACGTGCCGGTTTCCTGATTGGGATCGAGGTCGGTACCTGCTTTCAGTGCCACAATTTCGGGACGGACCTTGATGGTTAGCCTTGGAAAGGCATGCTGATGCCAGGTTTCTGTTTTAAATTCGATTGTCTCAAAACCCGGAAGGTTCCGGACCGCTTCCTGGTAGGCATCGGTCTGGTGCGGTAACCCTGAAACCGTTCCGTTAATGCCTTCACCAGCAACATAAATCCGGCCCTTCAGGTCCAGGGAGGAACACAACTGCCGGTGTTCAGCAATAAAGGCAACCGGATCCGGAATCGGAGCGTATTTGTAATATAAAAGGATATGATAAGTTTCCATTGGGGTGCAAAGATAAGAACAGGCAGGACAACGGGGAAAGCATGTGCATGGTCAGGTAACAGCAAAAAAAAACCCCGGTGACCAAACCGGGGTAAACCATGAAGATACAGAAAAGGATTCAGCACTTCCTTGCGGTCATGCTGAGCTTTCTTTGACAGTATGACCAGTACCGTCAGGAGCAAACATACGGGCCCCTCACTTAAATGTCAATAGTTTGGAAACGTTTCCACTTAAAATTTTACATTGACTCTGAAATTCACCCGAAGTGGCGCAATTTAAAGGTCACTCTGGTTTAATAAGTAAGGTTCGAGGGCTTTGATTTTAAAAAATTTCAGCTAAAGACAACCGGGTCGCCTTTTTCGACATATTTCTTTCCGGGTTTAAGTCTGCATGCTTCTGTAACCGGGTCATGTTCGAAGAACAGAATCCAGTTCTGATCGAGGGCCTGGCTGAGCAGGTTTTTCTTTTCATTCAGAAGAATGAGCGGCTGAATGTCATAGCCCATGATCCATGGAACGGGAATATGGGCGCTGGTTGGAATCAGGTCAGAACAGTAAACCACCGACTCGCCCGATCCCTCTATTCTCACCCCCTGCAAGCCGATTGTATGGCCATCCGAAACAAAAACGGACAATCCGGGAAACAAGGTGGTTGGGCCATCGATGGATTCAAGACAACCGGCAAGGGCCAATGGTTCGAAATTCTGGGGTAGATAACTGGCCCGTTCGCGTTCATGTGCATTTCGTGCCCATTCCAGATTGGATTTCTGGATGTAGTAAGTGGCATTCGGGAAGGCAGGTGCGGGTTCTCCATCCCTTAACATGGTGGCACCGCCGGCATGATCGAAGTGCAGGTGAGTCAGAATCACATCAGTAATGTCTGAAAGTCCGATTCCTGCTGCATTGAGTGATTGCGTCAAAGTGGTATGTGAGTAATCGAGCGCATACATGGACTGCTGTCGTTCATCCCATTTATGGCCCATTCCTGTGTCGATGAGAATGGTTCGGCCATGGCCCCTGATCAGAAGTGTGCGCAGTGCCATATCAATCCGGTTCTGGGGGTCCGACGGGAGTTGCTGATCCCAGAGTACTTTGGGTACCGTCCCGAACATGGCCCCGCCATCCAGTCGGAAGCGGCCTGTTTCAATGGTTTGCAGCGTATAATCACCAATGGTTTTCATGATCGGGTTCCCAGATTGGTCAGGTCGATGGGTGGAAAAAAACGGGCATGTCCGTTTGCCCGGACCATCTTTTTTACTTCTTCATAGTAACGGATTTTATCGATCAGTGCGGTAAGATGCCCGATCAGGAACAACAGACGGGAGGGTTCTGACCGGTCCTCGAGCAGCTTTTGTTTGTCTTCAAGATCAAGTCCGGCACTGTGGGCCAAAGAGAAGGAAAGAGGTCTTTTTTCATAGGTTTTCTCATCGGCCGGCGCACCAGCAAGAGATAGCAATTGTTTGTGAAGCCTGATGGCTTCTTCGGTGACAAATGAGTCCGGTTCACCCGGTTCATCAGAGAAGTAATCGACTGTTGCCTGCAGGTAACTTTTCCGGCGGTCGGTGGAAAGCAGGGTGAATCGTTGCTGGCCTTCCGTCAGAATATCCATCCGTCCATCATCAAAAACCTTCAGAACCTGGCTGATTTTCACTGTGCAGCCAACAGTCATCATGGCGGAGTCATGTACCAGAATAATGCCAAAGGGACGGGTTTCGCTGATGCAAAGCCGGATCATTTCCCGGTAGCGGTCTTCAAAGATGTGCAAAGCCAGTTCTTCGCCGGGACAAACCACCACATTCAGCGGAAACAGCGGAATCATCGGTGCCGCCTGAAATGATCAGAAGATTTCGGAATGGAGCTTGTCAGAACCTCACATCCCGATGCGGTGACCAGCACGTCGTCTTCAATCCGCACGCCCGTATGTTCAGAATCCACATACAGGCCCGGTTCAATGGTGATCACCATTCCGGGTTCGAGGGTTTGCTGGTAGTTGCCCATGTCATGCACATCCAGACCGAGAAAATGGGTTACCCGGTGCATATAGACGTTGGTAATTTCCGACGGTTTACCAATGATGTTCAGTTTCAGGGCTTCTTCCGTCAGCAGATCTTTGGCAAGATCATTCAGACTCTGGTAAATAATTCCCGGGCGGACGGCACGGATGACCGCTTCATTTACACGCAGGACCGCCTCATAAATGGCCGCCTGGCGGTCGGTAAAGTGGTTTTTCGGAAATACCCGGGTCACATCGGCCGAATAGCCACCAACCTCGGCCCCCACATCGGCCAGAATGCAATCATTTTCACCGATCAGTGAATTGTTAGCGGTGTAATGAAGAATGTTGGCATTATTTCCGGCGGCAATGATGGGCTCATAGCCAAGATTCCGGATTCCATGCCGGTGAATTTCATGGAGAAAACCTGCCTCCAGTTCATATTCATAATCAACGATCGGTGCCAGTTCCACCATGTGTCTGATCCCCGAGGCGGTGACCGAAATGGCCGACCGCAGCTGATCCAGTTCCTCATTGTCTTTGAATTGCCTCAATCGGTGAACGTAAGAATTCACAGAACCGGGCTGTATATGGGGAAAGGACCTGGTCAGTTTTTCCCGGATGTGGTGGGTCGGGTGAATCAGCGGACTGAAATCGAGTTCGGGAGTGTTCAGCAATACCGTTTTAGAAGAAGAGAACAACCTTCCGAACCTGAGTTCAAATTCATCCCAATAGGCAAGTGTTTCAACCCCGGTTGCGGCCTTGATCCGTTCGTCCGTTTCAACTCCGCCTTCCCAGCGGGCCTTGTGGCTGTCGGGGCGGGGAAACAACAGCCATTCATGAGATCCAAGAAAAGCATCGGTGGTCAGAATGAGCATGGCAGGAGTTACAGCCTGCAATCCAGTCAGGTAGTAGAAATTGCTGTCCTGACGGAAAGGAAAAAACTGGTCATGACTTTTCCAGGCGGGGAAGGACGAGGTAATGATTGCAATGGTTCCGGGCGGCAAGGCCTGCAAAAGTGAACGTCGTTTGCGTTGATGAAATTCAACCGGCATTTTCATGGTTTTTTACAGTAGTTTAAGTAGTGAATGAAATCTGAATCAGACCTGTTTGATGAATTCGTAACCGTGGTCAGACGGCTGCGGAAAGACTGCCCGTGGGATTCCACCCAAACCCACCAGAGTCTTGCCCACCTGCTGATCGAAGAAGCCTACGAAACCACCGATTCCATCGAAAATCAGAATTTTGATGAGTTAAAAAAAGAATTGGGCGATCTTTTGCTTCATGTGGTCCTTCATGCCATCATTGCCAAAGAAGATAACCGTTTTTCGCTCTCCGAAGTTCTTTCCTCCATCACGGCTAAACTGATCAGGCGTCACCCGCACATTTTTGCAGCCACCGATGTATCCTCGGTTGATGAAGTTAAGCAAAACTGGGAACTGATCAAGATGAAGGAAGGACGTTCCTCGGTTCTTGAAGGGGTTCCTGACTCGATGCCCGCCTTGCTGCAGGCCTACCGGATTCAGGATAAGGTTTCCTCGCTTGGTTTTGATTGGGCGGACCGACGCGAGGTCTGGGCGAAAATTGAGGAGGAACTGGCCGAATTCCGCGAGGCAGAGGGGCAGTCTCCTGATCGTGCTGAAGAGGAATTGGGTGACCTGCTTTTCAGTCTGACCAATTATGCCCGGTTTATCGGATTGAATCCCGAAACGGCGTTGGCCAGAACCAACCGAAAATTCAAATCAAGATTCCGTCACGTCGAAAACAGGATGCGGGAAGAAAATCTTCCCTGGAAAACCACACCTCTCGATGTCATGGATCAATTCTGGAATGAAGCAAAAAAATCAGAAAGTCGTTTAAAGTCATGAGCGTTCAGGTAAGCATGAATCAGGTTCGGTTCGATTGCCGGCATTTCCGCGGAGATATTCCCTGCAAACCCAACAAAACCAATGATCAGGTCTGCCCCACCTGCACCGCTTACGAGCCCATCAGCAAACGGATTCTGATGATCAAACTCGGTGCAATCGGTGACGTGATCCGGACCACCCCGCTGATTCAGAAATTCCGTGAAGTTCATCCCGGATGTCATATCACCTGGCTGACTCTTACTCCCGAAGCCGTTCCGGCGAGTCGTGTGGATAAGATTTACAAACTCGATTTTAAATCGGTTTACAATCTGAGCCATCTGAAATTCGACATTGCCATTAACCTCGATAAAGATGTGGAAGCCTGTGCCCTGCTTGCCGATGTCTGGGCAGTGGAAAAGTATGGCTACATCCTGCGTGATGGTCATGTGGATGTGGCTAACCATCTGGCTGACCATAAATTCCTGACCGGTATGTTCGACAATCTGTCAAAAGTGAACCGGAAAAATTATCTGGAAGAAATTTTTGAAATCTGTGGTTTCTCCTTCAACAAAGAACCCTATGTACTCGAGCTAAACCCTTCCCTCGATGCCATGTGGGATGACTTGCGTGCCCGTGCGAATGGCAGAAAAATCATCGGGCTGAATACCGGATGCGGCGACCGCTGGCTGACCCGTCTATGGCCCACTCCGTACTGGGTGGATTTGATTACCCGGCTGACGAACGACGGATTTTTCCCGGTTCTGCTGGGCGGTCCGGCTGAAGATGCCGGAAACCGTGAATTGCAATCGCTCACCGGCGCTTACTACCCCGGTACCTTTACGCTACCGCAGTTTTTCTCGCTGACGAACCAGTGCGATGTGATTGTGACCGCGGTTTCCATGATGATGCATATTGCTATTGCACTCAGAATTCCGCAGGTGTTGTTTGTAAACATTTTCAATCCGTACGAATTCGAGTTGTATGACCGGGGTGTGATTGTTCAGCCCGATTCCGGTTGTGACTGCTATTTTGGCAATACCTGTAAACGTGACCAGCATTGTATGAATGATCTGCCGGTTGAGAAGGTGTATCAGGCTGTTCATCAGATGCTTGCCGTTAAAAAGGGTTGAGTGAGCAGGTTCAGCCGGTGAAAATTGCCTATCTCTCAACCTTTTATCCCTACAGGGGCGGGATTGCCCAGTTCAATGCCTCCTTGTACCGTGAATTGGAAAAGCACGCTGAAATCCGTGCTTTCACTTTTACCAGACAGTATCCCGATTTGCTGTTTCCAGGTCAGACTCAGCTGATTCAGAAGGGAGACCCTGCCGACCCCATTCAGGCTGACCGGTGTCTGGATACCATCAATCCCGTTTCCTGGTACCGGACAGCCCGACTGATTGCCTCCTGGAAACCCGACGTGCTCGTTATGAAATTCTGGATGCCCTTTTTCGGACCCTCGCTTGGTTTTGTCGCTGGCTATCTGAAAAAAAGGGGCGTTCGGGTGGTGACCATCCTCGATAACGTGATTCCGCATGAACGCCGGCCAGGTGATCTTACCCTTATAAGGTATTTCCTGAACCGCAGTTCTGCATTTATTGCCATGACAGCAACAGTTCGTGATGATTTATTGCGGTTGAAACCAGACGCCCGGCATGTGGTAAAAGCCCATCCTGTTTACGATCACTTCCCGGCCCGCATGGGTCGTGCAGAGGCACGCAGGCAATTGGGACTCGATCCGGATTCACCCATGCTGCTCTTTTTCGGATTCATCAGAGGTTACAAGGGACTCGATGTGTTAATTGAGGCCCTGCCCGAAACCGATTCCCGCATCGGGCTCATGGTTGCTGGTGAAGTTTATGGGTCCTTTGAGGCTTATCAGGAGCAGATCGACCGGTTGCAGCTTGGTTCCAGGATTTACCTGTATCACCACTACATACCCGATACGGAAGTGGCCGTCTATTTCTCAGCTGCAGATGTGGTTGTTCTGCCTTACCGGTCTGCGACACAAAGTGGAATTGTGCAAATCGCCTATCATTACCAGCTTCCTGTGATTGTAACGGCAGTGGGCGGCCTGACCGAGATGGTGACTGACGGAGTTACCGGACTGGTGATTCCTCCCGGAAACCCCGGGGCGGTGGCCGATGCCATCCGCCGGTTTTTCGAAAACCATTCAGATGGACAGATGGAACGGGAAATTGCCGCAAGGGCGCCCGACTTTTCCTGGTCAGGTTTTGCCGGAGAACTGCTCGCGCTGGCCCGTTCCTGACTTACCAGAGAGGAACATACCCCAATTCTCTGACGATTGCCTGTCCCTGTTCTCCCTGAACCCATCCGATAAAATTCATGACAGATGGGTCAGGCGTATTCGGGACCACCAGGTAGAGATACCGGGTAAGCGGATAGCTTTCCGACCGGACGGTTTGTTCGGTGGGTTCAATGCCGTTCACGGGAATATTCCTCGAGGGAAACCGGTGAGAAATTGTTCCATAACCGATTCCATGTCTGCTTTTTGAAACCACTTCGGCCACCAGTTCGGCAGTGGGAATGGCAGCTGCCCCGGGTGAATAATTTTTATTCAGCAATACGTGTTCAAGGAAGTACTGATAGGTCCCCGAATTCGGAGGCCGGATAAATACCTGAATGGCGGTATCGGCCCCACCCACTTCTTTCCAGTTGGTGATGGTTCCTGTGAAAATGTGCCGGATGGCTTCAAGACTCAGGTTTCTGACCGGGTTCTGTTCATTCACATAGATGGTAATGGCATCCTTGGCAACCAAAAACGAGACACCCACTCCCTGATGAGAATCGGCCAGACGTTTGACCTCGTCGGGTTTAAGCGGGCGCGAGGTGGCTGCAATGTCGGTCTTTCCATCAATCAAGGCTTTTAAACCGTATCTGGATCCCCCACCGGTTACCCTTATACTGATTCCCGGATTCTTAATCATGTATTCTTCGGACCAACGGTCCAGAAGTGGATGAAGGGTTTCAGATCCTGCAATCCGGATGACCTGATTACCGGTTCCGGTCGTTTCTTTGCCCTGCTGACAGGACAGGAACAAAGGGAAGGAGAATAAAAGAAGGGACAGTGGTAATTTCATCGGTTTTCGGCCTGGGTCTGAAGTCGGATCTGACGGAAGGGACTGGAACGGTACCAGCGGACATCGTCCGGATTGCCGGTAACCTGGTTCAGCAGGGACAGGTAAACACTGGCATGCTGGTGAACCGCCTTCCAGTTGATATACTGTCGGGAATCGTCAAACGGTGAATGATAAACGGTCTGATCCCACAGGTGTTTAAAAGTCTGTGCAGATTCTTCGGACACGTTAACGTGCCCCGGGCCTTCGATCAGAGAAACCGACGGAATGCCGGCCTGTGCAAATGCATAATGGTCTGACCGGAGAAATGAATCATCGTCTGAAATTGATGGAGGAGTCAGTCGGGTCAGATCATGGGAATCCAACGCTTCTGAGGCAAGATCCCCGAGCGTTGAATAGATCCCTCCGATGGCAAGGTATCCGGTGGCCGGATCCAGAAAATTGATTCCGTCTATGTTAATGCAGGCCACTGTGGAAGACAGCGGACGTACCGGAAAATTGGTGTAATAAATACTTCCAAGAAGACCCTTTTCCTCACCGGTTGTAAAAACAAACAGGACTGGAACAGGTGGTGGGTTCCTGGCAAGAATTCCGGCCAGTTCCAGAGTTACAGCCACACCAATGGCATTATCCATTGCACCGTTATAAATACTGTCCCTGTTTGCAGCAGGACCGATGCCAAGGTGATCATAATGCGAGGAGACCAGTACCAGCCGGGTGTTTTTCCAATCGGTTGTGTCTCCTGCTACCGCCAGAATGTTCCGTGAAAGAAAGTCCCGTGAACGGAAACTGCCATGAAAAGAGAGGCGGGTTTTTAGTTCAAAACTGGTCAGATTGTACCGTTTTTCCTGCTCAAGTAATTCCAGGTAGGTACGGTTGGAATCCCGGAACAGCCATCCGGTCTGATCCTTGTGCAGCAGGATCGAAAACCCGCTGGTAATGGAGTAGGATTGTATCACGTCTTCGAAGGACAATTCACGGATCCAGGCCGTCCAGCTTCGGGAATCTCTGTCCGGATCATAAATCTGTATGGTTCCGGCGGCCCCCTGGCCAATCGCGGTCCGATGTTTAATCGCCGGCAGAGAATAGATGGTGGACCGGGGACCCTGGAAAAATTCTGCTGTGGATGAGGGAGGCTCTCCGCTCAGGTAAATCACCACTTTTCCGGTGACATCAACGGCCTGATAGTCGTTATAGTCGTATTCGGGAGCAATGATGCCATAACCCACAAAGACGAGACCTGTTGGCTCGGGAAGAAAAGTGCTGGCGCCCGTGGTCAGCGTTCCGTAATCCTTATGAAGAACCGGCTGAAAAACCGAATCGCCGGAATGAAAGGTCAGAACGGAGTTGGGCATGGCAATCCCTCCGTGCATGGGAATCTTTTGTTCATATCCCAGACCGGGGACCGGTTTTAATCCTGCTGCCTTTAACTGACTGATCAGATAGTCTCCGGCAATCCGTTCACCACGCGTCCCGGTGCCGCGTCCTTCCAGCTGATCGGATGAAAGAAAATGCCAATGACGCGAAATGGCCACCGTGTCTGGGGTTCCAGTGATCAGACTGAATAAGAGGAGCATTCCGGAGAACATGTAAAGAATGTACGCCAGTGAAAGGGGTTTTTCAACCAGAAATTGAATTTCAGCAGACAAACTGGTATGTTAATAACATAACCATGATCCCGGTTATCTGTCTGATTTTCATTTTTCTCGTCAACCCGGTTTGGGGCCAAACGGTTTCATTCCTGAAAAAGGAAACGGGTGTGGACCTTTCTGGTATGTCTGGTCATCCATTGCCAGCAGTGCGCCGGGGTATTTCCGAGGCCAGACAGGCCCTGACCGACTATTACTGGTCAATTCAGTATCTCAGGCCTGAAGGGTCGGGTGCTCATTTGCTCTGCAACGCCTTTGTTGATTCACTGGGAGAGGTTAAGGTTGCTCAGAACAGTGGTCCGGGATTGGTCCGGCAGGATTCACTGGAAGGTTCGAGAAGGCTGCGGTATTTCTTCAGCAGGGAGCAGACCGATCCGGTTAAGGTCCTGACCAGCCGGCAGGATTCAGCCGGTCTGTTTCTGACCAGACTTTTACCTGAAACCTCACAAACCAGTCGTTGTGAATTTTTTCCGGACGGATCTGGCCGCGTGGTCCTGATGGATGGAAGGCTGCTGATCTATGAAATGAACTGGCAGGCTTCCAGGTTTGGAATGGTCCGGACCCGATCCAGATTCGGAGTGTGGTCGGAAGAACCGTTTGTCTGGTGAATGCAATGAAAATCTGGTTTCTACTCCTTTTTATCCCCATTCTGAGTCTGCTGCCTGCAGGGTCTGTTCTGGCCGGGTTCGAATCAAGAAAACCTGCCGGAAGCGGGGCGGTTTCAGCCCGTTTTGCCAGTTATGAAGCCCTGTGGGGCAATCCGGCCGGGCTCGCCGGGCTTTCAGATCCTGTACTGATGGTGACGGCAACGAGACCGTACGGACTGACTGAACTGACCAGTCTGTATGCACTGGGTGTCTGGCCTTCCGGTGCACTGATTCCAGGTTTCTCGGTTCACCAGATGGGCTCGGATCTTTACAGGGAACTGACTGCGAGTGCGTGGCTTGCAACCCGTTTAACCGGTTCTCTGTCGGCAGGACTCTCTCTGAATATGCATCACCTGCGTATTGATCGCGGCGGACAGGCCTTTTCCTGGTCGGCCGATGTGGGAGTACAGATAGAGGCCGTTCCCGGACTGAGACTTGGCATTCAGGCAGACAATCTGTTTCAGCAAACCATCGGACGAAGCAGGGAACCGTTGCCCTTCATGCTACGCGGAGGAATGTGGGCCTCCCTCACTACCTGGCTCGAGGCAGGAGCCGATCTGGTGGCAGAACCTCATTGGCCGGTCGATCTGGTTACAGGATTGGTTTTGCGTCCCCATGAAAGTTTCCGTCTTGAGCTGAACTGGCAGGAGTCCACTCATCAATGGTCTGCAGGAGTTTCCGGTATCCTGCCGGTGGTTACCACCCGATACCAGGTTCTGGTTCATCCGCATCTGGGGCTGACGCATCAGGTGTCGGTTCTGGTCGGCCGGATTGAAATCAAGAATCCGCACATGCTTTTTCCGGAACCCTCGCCCTCCACTGCGACTAAAAAGAGAGAAAGGGTGATTCCTTTGGTTGATCTGAATCTCGCAACGGTTGATCAATGGACCCAATTGCCCGGAATTACAGACCGACTGGCAAAGAACATTGTGGAATGGAGAACCAGACGAAACGGATTTGTGTCGGTGGATGAATTACTTGGGGTTCCTGGCATGACACCAGACCAATTGGAACGGATACGACCTTATGTGGTGGTCAGGGAACCTGCCCCCGCTGCAGATCCTGCACCTGCTCAACCGGACTGACCGGGAAGTCTGGTAATGTTTACGTTCCGGTTTATTTAGCAGAAAAGTGTCCGTATCTTTTCATCCGGATAAAACAGAGGTACACCTGATGACTCCAATCACCATCGAGGCAGTCGGTTCCGGTAAACCGGTGGTTCTGATACATGGTTTTCCGCTGTCACCTGCCATCTGGGACAGCCAGCGTGACCTTTCAGCCACTTACAAACTGCTTCTGCCAACCCTTCCGGGCATGGGTGGATCGGACTGGGAACCATTTACCATTGATTCCCTTGCAGATTCAATTGCCTCAGCCCTGACCGATATGGGAATCAGCCGGGTAATCATGCTTGGCCACTCCATGGGTGGTTATATTGCGCTGTCCTTTGCTGCACGTCATGCTGGCATGCTTTCAGGGTTCGGATTAGTCGCCAGTCATCCTTACGCAGATAGTTCCGAGGCCAAATCCGGCCGGTTACAGATGATTGAACGGATCCGCCGTGAGGGCTCTGATTTTGTCGGTGATGTCATGATTCAGAAGATTTTTGCACCACAGACGATTGCCTCCAATCCTGCCCTGATCTCAACTGCGCGGTCCATAATGAAAAGTGCCAGACCAGAGGCCATCATCAATTCTCAGGAAGCCATGTCGGCCCGTCCTGACCGATCCTTCCTTCTGGTTAAAATGAAAATTCCGGTCGGATTGTTTTTTGGCGCAAAAGATGTATCAATCATCCAAACGGTACAGAACGATATCTCAGCACTGAATTCCGCAGCCCGGCTGATGGTTCTTCCGGAAAGCGGTCACATGCCAATGATGGAACACCCGAATGAATTCAACTCTGCCCTGCAAGATTTCCTGTCGACTATCCAGTAAACCAGTCCGGATTCTGATTCTGGGACTGCTGCTGACCGCATGGCCGGCCGGTGCCCAGATTCCTGAATCTTATCAGGCATTCAAAGACTCCCTGACCTTGTTCAGCGGCTTGACCAGTCCGACCGAACGGACAACCCGGTTGAATGCTTTCTGGAACCGCCTGAAGGCAGCAAACCGAATCCCCTTTGCCGTCGGAAATCAGGTTGCCTTCATGTACAAAGGGGCAGGCTCATCGTCCACAGCCATTGCCGGTGATTTTAACGGATGGTCCCCTTCCGGGACAGCATGGCAGGGGAAAAAGGTGACCAATCTCGATTTGCACCTGGTCGAAACAACCTTTCCTCCCGATGCCCGATTGGATTATAAATGGGTGATTGGTGGCTCCAACTGGATTCTGGATCCGGCGAATCCTTTCACTCAGATGAGTGGTTTCGGAGATAATTCAGAACTCAGAATGCCCAATTGGAATGTATCTCCCTGGCTGGTAAGGACACCAGGCATTGCAACCGGTAAGCTGTCGGCCAACATCCGGTTTACCAGTCAGAAACTGGGATACGTCTCCCAATACCGTGTCTATACGCCAGCCGGTTATGATACCCTTCAAACCCTGTCTGTGCTGTATGTGACCGATGGACACGAGTATTCAGCGGATGCAACCGGAAGTCTGATCATCATTCTGGACAATCTGATTGCTGCCCGCCTGATTGAACCATTGATTGTGGTTTTCCTCGATCCCAGAAATCCGGATAATACCAGTCAGAACCGCCGGATGAACGAGTATAATCTCAACAAGGCCTTTCTCGATTATGTGTGTGATGAACTGGTTCCGGTGATCGATGCGGCCTACCGGACGGCTGCCACCGCAGATACCCGCGGAATTCTCGGCACCTCGATGGGTGGATTGAATTCGGCCTATTTCGGGGCCAAACGTCATGATGTGTTCAGGCGGATTGCTATTCAGTCGCCGGCTTTTCAGGCAAACTCCACTATTTACAGTCTGTATGCTACCGATCGGATGCCCCTGAAAATTTTTCTGAGCACCGGTCTCATCGGAGACACACAGAATCAGGCTGAAACCCTTCTGAATACCTATCTGATTCCAAAGGATTATGAGCACGTGTATAAGGCGGTCAATGAGGGACATTCCTGGGGAAACTGGCGTGCCCTGAACGATGACGTCCTGATATATCTGTTTCCGCCCAGCAAGCCGGTCTCGGTTCCTGAAAGTGAAAAACCGGTTAAGACCGGTGGTGTCTTTAACTATCCGAATCCGTTTAATCCATCCACCCGCATAGGTTTTTACCTGAGCCAGCCATCTGCCGTCTCACTGAGGGTTTATGACAGCACCGGAAGGGAAGTCATTACTGAGCAATACGGACTGATGTCCGCTGGTCAGCAGTCGGTACCGGTCATGCTCGGAGGATTTGCTTCCGGAATCTATCCGTATCGCCTGCTGGCTGGTGAGGTTTCTATGACCGGCCGGATGACTCTGCTTCGCTGACGCCTGCCTGTAAGCGAACCCTAATTAAACTCCAACAGATTTCTAATTGACCACTTACCGGGTCAAATTGATCAGAAAAACAGACAGTCGTACCTTTAACTGTTCTGAATACCAACATTTCTGACCATGAGGAAGTTTTATGATTAAGTATGTCTCTGCCGAAGAAGCAGTAAAAGTGATTGAATCGGGCGACCGTGTGTTCATTCACGGGGGAGCTGCCACTCCAACCACCCTGATTAAAGCCATGACAGCCCGCGCTGGCGAAATCCGTGAAATTGAAACCATTCACCTTCATACCGAAGGTCCTGCACCCTTTGCAGAACCTGGAATGGAGCCCTTTTTCCGCGATAACAGCATGTTCATGGCCGGAAATGTACGCAAGGCAGTAAATGAAGGACGGGCCGATAACATGTCCATCTTTCTGGTGGATTGTCCCACGCTGTTCCGTCGTGGTATTCTTCCGCTCGATGTGGCCATGGTGCATGTATCCCCTCCCGATAAACACGGTTATGTGACCCTCGGTGTCTCGGTTGATGTGGCTCGCGCTGCCGTTCAGACCGCCCGTAAAGTGATTGCTCAGGTAAATCCGAACATGCCCAGAACCCACGGTGATGGCTTTATTCATTACTCAAAGTTTGACGCTCTGGTCCTGGTCAATGATCCGATTCATGAACATCACAATGACGAAAAATCAGATGTGACCGATCTGATTGGCGCCCATATCGCCGGTATTGTTGAGGATGGAGCCACCCTTCAGATGGGAATTGGTGCCATTCCAGATGCCGTTCTGGGAAAACTGATGAACCACAAGGACCTTGGAATTCATACAGAAATGTTTTCTGATGGAATGGTTCCGCTGGTTGAAAAGGGAATCGTGACCAACATGAGAAAGAAAACCCATCCGGGTAAAATTGTGGCTGGATTTGCCATGGGAACCCGCCGTCTTTATGACTTTATGGATGACAATCCGCTGATTGCCATGTGTGATATTGCTTATGTGAATGACACAGCCGTCATCAGAAAAAATCCGAAGGTCACCGCCATTAACAGTGCCATTGAAGTGGATCTCACCGGTCAGGTCTGCTCTGATTCCATTGGAACCCGTATGTACTCAGGTGTCGGCGGACAGGTCGATTTTATCCGTGGAGCCTCACTTTCTGAAGGTGGAAAACCCATCATTGCGCTGCCTTCCACCACCTCGAGGGGAGACAGCAAAATTGTCAATACACTCAAGGTGGGGGCTGGTGTGGTAACCAACCGTGCCCAGGCTCATTACATCGCCACCGAGTATGGAATTGCAGAGCTCTTCGGGAAAAACAATCGCCTTCGTGCTCAGGAACTGATCAAAATTGCCCATCCCGACCACCGTGAAGGTCTTGATAAAGCGGCTTTTGAACGGTTCGGAAAATCCTTGTTCTGATTCTGGTTCTATTCTCACTGAACGGACTGAAGCCGCCGACTGGTTTCAGTCCGTTTTTATTTTTACGGGTTTTCACGACATTTAACCCATGTTGTCAACAAATGCTCCCTGGTCACTGAACGGTCAAACCATCCTGGTCACGGGTGGAACCATGGGTATTGGTGAAGCCGTGGTTCAGGAAGCAGCCCGGTTGGGAGCCACCGTTTTGGTACTTGCCAGAAATCAGAACCGGCTTGCTGAAAAACTGGAAGCCTGGCGTGGTTCAGGATTCCCGGTAAAAGGGCTTTCAATTGATTTGTCCGGTCGTTCAGGAGTGGAACAGGCTCTGGACTGGATCAGAAAAGAGGCACCGGTTCTGCATGGTGTGGTGAATAATGTGGGAACCAACATCCGTAAAAAATCGGTAGATTATACGGAAGACGAAGTGGAGTACCTGCTCCGAACCAATCTGCTGTCCGGTTTTCATCTGATCAGGCAATTGGTTCCGAACCTGAGGGCCTCCGGTTCGGGGTCGGTTGTAAATGTGGCCTCGGTTGGCGGACTCAGGGCCCTGAGAAGCGGTGCTCCCTATGCCATGACCAAGGCGGCTATGATTCAGATGACCCGCAATCTGGCGGTGGAATGGGCCTCCGACCAGATCCGGGTTAACTCGGTGGCTCCATGGTATACACGTACACCACTTGCCTCACCGGTTCTGGAACAGCCCGAGGTGCTGGCCGACATTCTTTCCCGAACACCCATGAAGCGGATAGCCGAGCCCGTTGAAGTGGCCCGTGCGGTGGTCTTTTGCCTTATGCCAGCTTCATCTTACATGACCGGTCACTGTCTGGTGGTCGATGGCGGGTTCATGGCTTATGGATTTTGAGTGGTTTGCAGACCGGTTGTCCGTTCAACCCATCCGCGCAGGTCACCTGATCAGTACTGTTCAGAACCATCTCCGTGAGGCGATCAGACCGGGGGATATCCTGATTGATGCCACTGCCGGAAATGGAAATGATACCCTTTTCCTTTCCTCACTTGCTGGTGAAACTGGAAGGGTATATGCTTTTGATATCCAGCAGGCGGCGTTGGATTCAACCAGGAAACGTCTTGAAACTTACGGGTCGCCATCCAACGTTCGCTTGATTCACGACAGTCATCAGGCCATGAAAGGCCACGTGGGATCCGATTGGGGTTCAGTTTCGGTCATCATGTTTAACCTGGGCTATCTGCCTGGTGGTGATCATCACCTTACCACCCAGACCTCATCGACCTGTGAAGCGATTCTGCAGGCACATGAAGGATTAAGACAGGGAGGCCTGCTGAGTGTCATGTTCTACCCCGGACATGAGGAAGGCAGCCGGGAAGCTCTGGCGGTGGCTGACCTGATTCAGACAATGGAGGAAAACTGGCAAACCTGGGTTTTTGGAGTGGGAAAAACACTGAAACCGGCCCCGTTTGCACTGATCAGGCAAAAAGTACACTGAATGGAAATGTATTTGTAATGTACAAACCCGGTTTTTTGGCAGAAATATTGGTGAACTCGATCTCTCACGGAATTGGATTTCTTCTTTCCGTTGCCGGTTTGGTACTGATGATCTGGAAGGCATCCACGACAGGAACCGCGATAGCCGTTGTTAGCGTGTCTGTTTTTGGTGCATCTATGACTCTGATGTATCTGATGTCTACCCTTTACCACTCTTTTCAGGGACGGAAAGTGAGTCGGTTATTTCAGATTTTTGATCATCAGTCCATCTTCCTGCTCATCGCTGGTTCATATACTCCAATATGTCTTCTTGGGTTGACATCTGGCTGGGCCTGGAGTTTGATTGGAGTTTTATGGGGTCTTACCATCCTTGGCTGGACCTGGAAGGCTCTTTTTTCTGACCGGTGGATAACCCTTTCATCCCTTATTTACCTGGCAATGGGCTGGCTGGCTGTTCTGGTTTTTGACCAGTTGTGGAACAGCATGACCCCTTCAGGTGTATTCTGGTTGATTCTGGGTGGAATCTTTTACTCTTCAGGTCTGATTTTCTTCAGTTGGACCCGCCTTCCATTTCACCATGGAATCTGGCACCTGTTTGTGATCGGAGGAAGCTTCAGCCATTTTTGGATGGTATATTTCTATTTACTCCCGGGGAGGTGAATATGGATTGGCAACGGAAACAGAGATGGTTTCTGCAGGGATTGGCTGGTGTCATGTTTCTGATTCATTCGGTTGTTGCTCTGCTGGCGTGGGAGTATGCACCGGACAGCCTGATGGCCGGACTGATCTGGGCCGTATCATTGTTTGTTCTTGCCATCTTTAACAAAGCCGGCCGCTGGATGTACTACCTGCTTGTTCTGTGGGTGGGTTTGGGACTGGCTGTTCAATTCTGGCAAACGGTGGATTTACTTATCGATTTCCGGGCCATGGCCAAGGCCTATGAACTGGCACATTTTCCTGCTCTTGGGGCTGCTTTGGTGCTGGCCGGTGTCATGGCGCTTCTCTTCATTCCGTTCTGGGCACTGATCTGGTCCGACTGGCGTCAGGTACATGCAGCTGGCCCCTTTCATTAATCACCTGAATACCTACGATTTTTCACCTCTTCTGTTGACATAAAACCATCATTAGCTGATATTTGTGGTTCTCTTTTAAAAAGAGGCCTTAACTGAATTTTTTGCGCATAAGGAGAATCCGATGTACGCCATCGTCGATATAGCTGGCAAGCAGTTCAAGGTTGAGGGTCAGAAGAAGGTTTACGTTCCGCTTCTCGATAAAGAAGTGGGTACCACGGTAACTTTCGACCAGGTGCTTTTGGTTGCTGACGACCAGAGCAAAACCACGGTAGGGACCCCAACTGTCAAAAATGCTTCAGTAGAAGCTACTGTACTTGCCCACGTCAAGGCCGATAAAATCCGTATCTTCAAATACAAGAGAAGAAAAGGATTTCGCCGGACGCAAGGTCACCGTCAGCAATACACACAGGTTTTAATCAACTCGATTAAGGCATAACAGGGAGGTAAGCAAAGTCATGGCACATAAAAAAGGAGCCGGATCGACGCGGAATGGACGCGATAGTAATGCCCAGCGGTTGGGAGTGAAAGCATTTGGTGGTGAAGTTGTCACAGCCGGAAGCATTCTCGTCCGTCAGCGGGGTACCCGTTTTCATCCCGGTATCAACGTTGGAAAAGGCGGAGATGACACCCTGTTTGCTCTGGTAGACGGAAAGGTCGAATTCCGTGTGAAAGCCAACAAACGGCAATATGTTTCGGTTACGCCGGTTTCAGTCAACTGAGACTGGTCTGATCATTCCCGGTTAAACGGGAGTAAGTCTGTATAAAGGGATCGTGTTGAAAGACCGGTCCCTTTTTTTATTTCAGTTTGCGCAGACCGGGTAACCGTTTGGAAAGCGGTGTTACTTTAAGCCGGTCATCAATCATCCGCTGATCAAAGACAAAATCGCCGGTTGGTTCCAGATCCCAGTTCTTCCCGAATTTATCTCGTAAGGCGGTGGCAATTTCAAAGAAATTCCACCCTTTGTTGGAATCCACCTGGTAAAGACCGGGTTTCATCGTCAGCGACTCCCTCAGAACCGCAGCCGTGTCTTCTGCAAAGGAACAGGCCGGTAACCAGCGCGTGCTGCAACGTACCGACCCCTGTGTGGACTGCTGATTTTCCAGATAGTCGATCATGTTGTTGCTGCCCATCTCATTGATTATCTGCCAGCCCAACCGGAGGGTGATTGAATCGGGATTCTGATACTGAATGCGTCCTTCTGCAATTCTTTTCTCGAAACCGTATCCCTTGTTATTATCGGGAAGAGAGTCGATGGTGAAGGGGCCTACTGCATAATCAGAGAAAACCATGACTGTGCTGGTATATACAAACCGGATGTTCAGGTTTCGGGTAATCCAGGCCAGTTCGCTCGGCCATTGATAATTCACAATCCAGTTTTCGTTTTCGCGCCCGGTGGGTTTGCTGTTCACGGCCAGGTGAATCAGCATGTCGGGCTTTTCCATCCTGATGTAATCTTCCATGGGGTAATACTGGTCGATGGGAACCACATTCCGGTTCCACCCGATCACGGTATCACCTTTGGATTCAAGATAAATTTTTAATTGCCTGCCAAGGGTTCCATGCAGTCCGGTTACCAGTACTTTCATTTTGAGTCCTTTCCGGCCGGTGGTTGGGTGTCGAGAGGATATCCTGCTTCTTTCCAGCCACGGAATCCACCATCCATCGAAATCACCGCAGTATAGCCCATCTGACCCAGAGTCCAGGCAGTCAGGACCGACCGGAACCCGCCGCCGCAATAGAGTATCAGTTCTTCACCGGTATCGGGAAACCTGCTTTCGATATCCCGTTCCGCAATGCCTTTTGAAAGGTGAAGGGAACCGGGAATCCGTGATTCGTTCCATTCATGATCCTCGCGGACATCGATGAGTGTCAGGCGTTCGCCCGATGCCAGGCGTTGATAGATGGCTTCGACAGTGGTTTCCCTGACGTGTTGCCGCGTGTCGTTTACCAGTTTGAGAAATCGGGGAGCGTGGTGTTTCATGGATGAATTGGTCTTGTCGGTTAAAATAGATATTTTTTTTATTTTCCGGAAACCCAATACGTGAAAGTGACCCTCATGCAAGTCCGCCTTCTGATCCTGTTCCTGCTTTGTACTCCCTTCATACTCCATGCCCAATTGGATAGCCTTCTGACCATTGAAGATGTCGGACTGGCACGGTTACGCCCCGATTCTCCCCGAAGCGTGGAATGGGAACCCGGCGGATCTTTTTTTACATGGATGTCTTCCGGATTGCAGCATCTGGTACGGTATCAGCCGAAAAGCGGAAAGCAGGATACCCTGTACCTGGACCGTTTTGCCTCCCTGGCCCGGATGAGCGGTATTCCTGATGTAAAGCGATTTCCCCAACTGAAATGGCTGTCGGCAGACTCTGGCTGGTTTCTGACCGGGGGCAAACTGGCTGTTCTGAACCGGGCCGATGAGACCATCCGCATCTGGTCACGCCTGCCTGCCAGTGCCGAAAACATCGATGTGTCTGCAGACCTGAAAGTGGCTTTTACTGTTGGAAATGCTTTGAAAGTCAGTTTGCGTGATTCGGTGGCGATTCCGGTTGGAGAGCCATCCTTCGAAGGGGAGGTGTATGGTAAAGCCCCGCATCAGCGAGAGTTCGGAATTACAAAAGGCACTTTCTGGTCACCATCCGGTCGTTTTCTGGCCTTTTACCGGTCGGATGACCGTCCGGTAACCCGTTACCCGTTGGTAGATATCACCTCCAGACCGGCCGAGGTGAAGCCGTTTATGTATCCAATGGCTGGGGAAGCCAATCATCTGGTGACCGTCGGAGTATTCGATACCAAAACAGGGAAAACCACCTGGCTTCCGACTGGTGAACCAGCCGATCAATATCTGACCAACCTCACCTGGCAGCCCGATGAGTCGGCTCTGTGGGTGGTTCATGTGAACCGCGGGCAGGATTCAAGCCGGATTGTCCGTTATCCCATTGGACAGGGGTCGCCGGCAACCATGCTGACAGAAACCGATCAGGTCTGGATTGAGCCGGAGCATGGTCCCGTTTTTCTGCCCGGCTCTGATGGGGATTGGCTGTGGCTGAGCCGCCGGGATGGCTGGGATCATTTGTATCGATATGATAAAACCGGCCGGCTGAAAAAACAGGTAACCAGCGGCAAGTGGAATGTGCTATCGGTTGATAAAGTCAGTCCGGATGGCAGCCAACTGGTTCTGACCACCACCCGGAAGTCACCATTGGGGCGTCAGATTCTTCAGGTGAGTACCGGATCAGGAAAAATCACACCGATCGGTTCAGGTGACCAGATGAATTGGGTCACTCCCTCTCCCGATGCAAAACAAGCTGTTGTTTTCACCCAGTCACCCGTTCAACCCGGTCAATTGGTCTTGTATAAAGGTGGAAATTCAAAACCCCTCCTTTTGCACCAGTCTCCCGATCCGTATAAAACCATTCATTTCAGCAAGCCGGAATTTTTCAGCATCCGGTCCGTTTCAGGTGATTCCCTTTATGGGCAGCTTTACAAACCGATCGGATTTGATCCAGCCAGAAAATATCCGGTGATATTGTATGTCTATGGCGGACCGCATAATCAGCTGGTGACCAATTCCTGGCCCCAGGGTGTTTATCATTTGTGGTTCCAGTATATGGCTCAGCGTGGATTTATCGTGATTCAACTTGATAACCGCGGGACGCCCAACCGCGGAAAGGCTTTTGAACAGGCCATTTTCCGTCGGGCAGGAACGGTTGAAATGGAGGATCAGCTTGCCGGACTGGATTGGCTGAGTCAGTTTTCCTGGGCCGATATGAGCCGTGTGGGTGTCTTTGGCTGGAGTTACGGTGGATTTATGACCGCCACGCTGATGACCAAAGCGCCCGACCGGTTCAAGGCTGGTGTTTCCGGGGCACCAGTGATTGATTGGAGCTACTACGAAACGGTTTATACCGAGCGGTATATGGATACCCCCGTTGCCAATCCGGAAGGATATAAAACCTCCTCGGTTTTGAATTCCATCGGAAACCTGAAAGGCCGGCTTCTGATGATTCATGGTACCCATGACAACGTGGTCATGTGGCAGCACTCATTGCTTCTCGTCAGCGAAGCCATCAGAAACTCGGTTCAGATGGATTACTTCGTCTACCCCGGACATTTACATGGGGTGGCAGGAAAAGACCGTGTGCACCTGTTCGAAAAAATCAGCCGGCATTTTCTGGAAAACCTGTAAGTCACCATCAGATCCGGCAGAATTAGGTTATAATTACAAGATTAGAGTGAAAGCGCTTTTACCTCGCTAATCTCACACAGGAAGACTACCTTTACGGTGTAAAAACGGACAATTATTATGGAAATCCTGCATCAACCAATCTTTTTACTCCTCGTTATTATCATCCTGGGTGAGGCCATCGGGAAAGTCGAATTTAAAGCGTTCTCCTTCGGCTCCTCGGCCATCATTTTTGTTGCACTGGTCTTTGGGCATAACGGATTCAGTCTTCCAAAAGAATTTCTTGAACTGGGATTGGTTCTGTTTATTTATTCAATCGGGTTGCAGGCCGGTCCGGGATTCCTGAACTCGTTTAAAAGTCATGGTCTGAAACTGACATTGGGTGCCATTGTGGTGGTCACTGTCGGATTTATCACCACCCTGGTTTCGGCGCTGATTCTCGGGTTCGGCGGTGACACAGCCGCTGGCGCATTCTCGGGCGCTTTGACCAGCACCCCTGGTCTGGCGGTGGCTGTTGAAATGACCAAAAGTGCCATGGCACCCGCCGCCTATGGATTAACCTATTCCTATGGGGTGATCGGGGTGATCCTGTTTGTAAAACTGATTCCCCGGTTCACCAAAACCCGGATTCCCGAAGAAGAAGAACGCTTAAAAACCGAACTGCTCCGGGAAAATCCACCGGTCACCTTTATCCATCTGGAAATTTCGAACCCGAATGTGGTTGGGAAGCCCGTTAAGGATCTTTCCCTGACTTCGATTGCCCCCATTGCCATCACCCGCTTGCTCAGAAAAGGTTCCACCGAGCCGGAGCTGGTTAATGCCGAGACCATCCTGCAGGAAGGGGATCAGATCAGGGTTGTGGGGACCGAACAGGATCTGAAACAGATCAGTCTGGTTCTCGGACATCCGGTATCGGCCAAAATGGAATTCAATTCGAAACTGATGAAAAAGAAAATCATCGTTTCCAAAAAGGCCTTTGTTGGCCGAACCATAGGCTCAATCAATTTTGCCGAGGTGTTTAACGTTCAGGTCTCTCGTTTAACGCGTAATTCCATCGACATTCCGGCTGACCCGACCACCCGTCTGCAAATGGGTGATGTGATTCACCTTGTCGGTATGGAACAGTCTCTGGAAAACATGAAAAAATTGCTTGGAAACGATGCCAGGGTGGTCTACACCACCAGTGTGTTCTCGGTTCTGGCAGGTATTTTTATCGGATATCTGATTGGTAAAATTCCGGTATATCTGCCTTTGGTGGGTGAAATCACTCTGGGAACAACCGGGGGCGTCTTGTTGTCGGGATTGATTCTGTCCGCCATTTATCAGACTGGACCCGTGATCTGGGCAATTCCGGAAACCGGAAATGGTTTTATCAGGGAACTGGGCTTATTGTTATTCCTTGCTACCGTAGGGACCAGTGCGGGGGCCACCATCATGGCGACCATTGCTTCAGAAGGGATCACCTTACTGTTAGCAGGTATTGTCATCACCACCATTCCGATGATTGTGGCATATATTTTCTGTAAAACCGTTCTGAAAATCCAGTTTCTCAGAATCCTCGGAGTCATCACCGGGGGAATGACCAGTACTCCCGGACTGGCAACCACCACTTCAATCTCGGCCACTTCTTTTGCAGCCACTGCCTATGCCACCGTTTACCCGGTGGCCCTGATCGGTATGATCATCTATTGCAAAGTGCTCGTTTGGGTCCTTGGCTGATTCAGTGTGAATCCAGGGGGGATCAATGATACTTTCTGCGTGGTTAATGTTTGTGCTGCTGGGCTCCGGATCCGACCAGGATTCGGTTACCATCAGATTCACCGTTACGGGTGACACCATCCGGTCTGCCTCGGTGGCCGGCAGTTTTAACAACTGGAATGCAGAGACCCATCCCCTGAAACAAACTGGGTCGGTCTGGGAAACCAGCCTGAAGGTTCCGGCCGGATATTACTATTACAAACTGGTCGTTAACGGTCAATGGATCACCGATCCTGCCAATTCCTGGTCGATCAATGATGGGGGCCAGGGAAGAAACTCCATTCTGAAAGCCGGTCATCCGCCTGTTCCGAAACGGAAATTCAATCCGGATCCGTTGCCGGCTGCATCCATTCCCCGTCCGGTATTCGATGACCGGCCTGATTGGATCCACCTGTATCATGAAGCCTGGCGGATGGCATGGAATCATGTTCAGAAGGGGACCGACCGGAATGGATTTGCCGAAACTTACATGGATGAAGCGTTTAATGAACTGATCTATCAGTGGGATACCAGTTTCATGACAGCCTTTGCCGTTTATGCCCGGCCTGCCTTTCCGGCGATGCAAAGTCTGGATAATTTTTACGCCAGACAGCGGCAGGATGGATACATACAGCGGGTTTATTGGGAGTCGGATGGAAGTCTGGCCACATTGCCTACCATGGAAGAGCCCATGGTCAATCCGCCGTTGTTTGCCTGGATGGAATGGCGCTATGCGGTGTTGTCTGGTGACACCACACGCCTGGTGCGTGTTTATCCGGTCTTAAAAAACTATTTCCAGTGGCTGGAACAAAACCTTCGCCATCCCGATGGCAAGGGACTGTATTACCAGACCGATCTCGGCAGCGGAATGGATAATATTCCACGGCCGGGAGTGGGACTTGGCGGTTGGATTGATCAGTCGGCACAGATGGTATTGTTTGCCCGTATGATGCAGAAACTGGCAGTACTGGCTGGTTTTCCCGATGAACGCGCCGGATGGTCCCAAAAAGTTTCCCGCGATTCCACCCTGATACAGGACCGGTGCTGGAATGAAAAAACCGGCTGGTTTCATGATGTCCGACCCGATGGCAGTCAGAGTCCGGTGTTACACATCGGGGCGGTCTGGACCTGGCTGGCTGGTATACCAACCGGCGATCAGACCAGGCGGATGGCAGCCATGCTGAATGACCCGACTACATTTAACCGGCCCCACCGGGTCCCATCGCTTGCAGCAAGCGATCCACTTTATGACCCGCTTGGACATTACTGGCGCGGTGGGGTCTGGGCACCCACGACTTACGCAACGGTTCAGGGATTGCAGACAGCCGGTGAAAGGACACTTGCAAGGGAGGTGGCTGTCAGTCATCTGACGGCCTTGAGTAAAGTGTATGCCAATCCGGGAATTACGGATTCTGCTATTACGTGGGAGGACCGTTTTCAGGATGGGTACCGGACCTTGTGGGAATGTTATTCCCCTGATTCTTTGCAGCCAGGTACCCGATGGGACCGGACGTTCAGAGGCCGTCAGGATTTTGTGGGCTGGACCGGATTAGGACCGATTGCCATGCTGATTGAGACTATTCTCGGGATTTCGGTCAACAGCCTGCATTCTGAGATTGTCTGGGAATTAAACGGAAAAGGTCGTCAGGGGATTGAAAACCTGGCTTTCAGA
Source organism: Bacteroidota bacterium (assembly GCA_013360915.1). Classification (NCBI taxonomy): domain Bacteria; kingdom Pseudomonadati; phylum Bacteroidota; species Bacteroidota bacterium. Next base: position 802,787 of record JABWAT010000001.1, on the reverse strand, counting down.
CACTCGAAGGTCTCGTTGATTGCGGTACCGGCCTCTGACCATTGGAAAATCAGCATTGAGTCGAAAGAGGCTTTTCTGCTGAAAGTGGTGGTTGGTGAGAAGACAACAGAAATCAGGATTCTTCCTGGTCGGACTGAACAGCAAATCCGGATTACCAGTCAATAACATAACGGATGAATCCGAAGCCATGGGCTTTCGATTCCGGCTCTGATTCGGCTTTGCTCAGATGAAGACTGATACCGGCTTCCAGGTTCTGATCCGCCACGATTTCGGCCCGGAATTTGACCAGGAATTCATGAGACAGGTTCAGGTCTCCATCGAGAAAACCAACGAACTCATCATCCTTCTCCTCCCGGTAAGTGAATGATGGATCGGCACCTGCATTAAACAGGGTATCTCCACCAGCCGAATACACATTCTGCCCCTTGCGCGTGAGGCGGTATTCGGTCTCGAGACGGTAAAGGGCCGAGAAATCATACGTCAGGCGCAACATCCATTCATCGGCATTGGGCCCTATCCGGTGACCCAACGGCCAGCCCCAGGCCAGATAATTCGATTCACGGTCCCAGTGTGAGTACACAAATGGCCTGATCCAGGAATATTCCGAAATGACCGCCAGATCCTGCATGCCGGCCGGTTCATACCACCAAAACCCGATCTGAGCAGCAATTTTGTTCGAGTAACGGTCCGGAAAGGGAAGATTGAAAAAAAGACTTTCATCCATCAGCAAGGTGCCCTGCAATTGGAATCCGTCCCATGCATTGGTCTGGATGTCGGCAAAAAAGAAGTTGTTATCACGATCCTGCAACGACAATTCGGTGAATTTCAGGATGGAAAGCGGAGACAGGTAACCCAGATCCAGGCTCCGGTGGTACACCACAGACTCGCCGCCCCCGATGGTCATCACATTGGGAATGGCCCATTGAAACCGGTGATGAACAATGTACTTGGTATACCGGGACCGTCGGTCAGGCAGAAAATCTCCTACTGTGGAGGCGTGAATTGAATGGTAGGAAAATTGCTTATACCGTACCCTGAACTTCACAAAATCCAGATCGGGATGGGTTCCGCTCAGGACAAGTTTACTGCCGTACCCCAGCCCGAAGGAAGTGGGTTCACGTCCGACCTGAACCGCCAGAAGAACATGGTCGGCCGGCGACCAGCCCCATTGCAAATACCCTGAAGTAAAGTCATAGTTCTTCACAATCATGTATTCGTGCTTTTCCAGAAATTTGTAATTGTAGTTCAGTCTCGGATCCCAGGTCTTCAGGGTAGAAGAGGGGCCCCAACCCATTCCTTTTAGCAATCCCAGTTCATAACCCAGATGTTGAAGAAACGTACCATTGATCCGGAATCCGACATCGAGGGTGGCCGCACCCGATGGACGTGGAATGGCGGTTTCATGAAGACCGGTTGAGTGAATCAGCGCTTCAGCGTACAAAGTAGCCAGTGAGTCATTTACCATCCAGAGATAATTTCGTCTGGACGGAAACCAGACTGAATCGGCCAGAGAGAGGCTTCCATCTGGGGAAAAGATGGTGACTGCAGGGAAGAACCGGCCGGGAAAGAAATCATCAAGGTAGCCATCGAGCCGATCGGTGGCGACAGGCGACAACCGGTGCCGGTTCCGGTCGGCTTCCTCGAGCCAGCGCTGAATTTCGAGCAGGGTTTTGTTCGGATCGGCCTCCTGGTACCCGGTAATGACACGGGCAACGGATAAATCCTTCAGGAAACCATAAACATCGGATGACAGCGGGATGTTTTCGTATTGAGCACTCACCGGCAAGGAGGCCAGAAGGAAAAACAGAAAGGATAGAATAGGGCGGAGAAGAAACAGTCTGATCATCCGGTAAAGATAAGCCGGCGGGAAAAAAGTTGCCCTGCCCGGCCGGTGGATTCCGGCAAAGCAGGGCAGAATCAATCAGAGGAAAATGCGGGTAATGTCGTTGACGATTGTAAAAGCCAGCAGACCGATGAGCAGATAAAGTCCGGTTTGCTGGATTCCGATTTTGATTTTATTGGGAATATCTCGCCGGACGACACTTTCGAGCATCAGAATAACCAGGTGTCCGCCATCCAGAGCTGGTATGGGCAGAATATTCAGAAGCGCCAGTGAAAGCGACAGCATGGCAATAAAATTGAGGAAGGTATCAATCCCCATGGAACCCATCTGCCCGGACATTCTGAAAATCTGAATGGGTCCGCCGATGGCTTCACGTGCATCTTCCTTGCCCTGGAAAATGCGTGTGAAGGAATTGATCATGGCACCCATGCCGGTGATGGTTTGCGCAAATCCGCTGGTAATGGCTTCGCCGGATGAATACTCGACTTTTTCGAATACCGGGGGTTGTGGGGTGATTCCGATTTTTCCGCCCTGAAGGGTAACAGGCTGAACCCATTCACGCCGGTTCCGTTCGAGGGTCAGTGTCACATTTGGATCGGTGAGGGTACCCAGATAGTCAGGAATGTCCTCGAACCGTTCAATCACACGGTCATTGATTTTCAGGATGCGGTCACCCGGCTGAAGGTCCGATTTCTCGGCGGCAGATCCCGGGGCAATGGTTCCGATGACCGGCTCATAGGGGTAGGTGATTCCGAAATCCTTTTTACCCAGGTTGGTCTGGAAATTATCCGGAGCGTGGAGTGTGAGCGAACGGCCATCCCTGACGACGGTGAAGTTCAGATCGACTGCGCTGATCTCTTCAAGCGAAAGCAGATCGTTCCAGTAACGGATTTCCTGCTCATTGATCCGTACAAGCCGGTCTCCGGTTCTGATGCCGACTTCCCAGGCCAGAGAATTCTCTTCGACGAAAACCGACCGGTTGGCATCGAACGGAATCAGTTGTTTTCCGTTTGAGAAATTGAGGAAGGAAAAGATGATTCCGGCAATGATCACATTCATGATCACACCAGCCGAGATCACAATCATCCGTTGCCAGCGTGGTTTGGAACGGTATTCCCAGTGTTGTGGTTCACTGGCCACAAATTCGGTATCGAGGCTTTCATCGATCATTCCGGCAATTTTGACGTAACCTCCCAGAGGAAACCAGCTGAGACGGTAGTCCGTATCCCCCCGCTGAAATCCGATGGCACGGGGACCCATTCCAAGACTGAACACGTCGACCCGCATTCCGAAGGCCTTGGCCGCCATAAAATGACCGAGCTCATGGAAAAAAACCAGAACTCCGATTACGATAATGAAATAAAATAGAGACTCTAACATATCAGATCAGCACCCGTTTCTTTTTATCTACACACTGTTCCGCCCAACGCCGGGCTTCATGATCGGCATCAAATATCGCATCAAAATCGGGGAATCCGTTAAACGGTACCCGATCGATGGCTTCCTGTATAATCTCTGGAATCTGGGTGAATCCGATCTGTCCATCCAGAAAAGCGGCGACAGCCACTTCATTGGCTGCGTTCATCACACAGGGCCGGTTGCCGCCGGCGGTCATCGATTCAAAAGCGATTCGCAGGCATGGAAACCGGTTGGTATCCGGATCGAAAAAGGTCAGGGCCTTCATTTCAGAAAAAAGCGGCCGGTTCCAGGGAGCGGGTTTTCGGTCCGGATAGGTGAGGGCATACTGGATGGGTATTTTCATATCGGGCACACCCAGCTGGGCCTTCACGCTTCCATCGGTAAACTGAACCATGCTGTGAATGATGCTCTGAGGATGCACCACCACCTGAATCTGATCCGGACGGATATTAAAAAGCCAGCGGGCCTCAATGACTTCCAGGCCCTTATTCATCAGACTTGCGGAATCGATGGTGATTTTCTTTCCCATGGTCCAATTGGGGTGTTTCAGGGCCCTCTCAACGGTAATATCCTGAAATTCTTCGACAGGAAGGTTGAGAAAAGGCCCCCCGCTGGCTGTTAAAATCACCGACTCGATGGAATGATGGGGTTCGCCGACCAGACACTGGAAAATGGCCGAATGTTCAGAATCGATGGGAACCAGAGGAACGTTGAATTTCCGGCATTCGTCTGTGATCAGGTGTCCGGCAACAATCAGGGTTTCCTTGTTGGCAAGTGCGATGGTCTTACCGGAACGGATGGCTGCAACGGTCGGTTCAAACCCTGCAAAGCCTACCAGCGAACTCACGAGAATGTCGTAAGGTTCCTCTCCGCACAATTTCAGTGCGGCTTCCCGTCCGCTGTAAATGGTGGTTCCGGGATGGTTTTTCAGATGATGATGGTGGGTGGAATCGATCAGGCAGGCAAAAGCAGGTTTAAACTCACTGATCTGTTCATTGAGTAGTTTATGATTGGAATAGGTGATCAGACCCGTTACCTCGAAATCCTGAGCAAGATGACGCAGAACCGTCAGAGTAGAAACCCCGATGCTGCCTGTGGAACCGAGAATGACGACTTTTTTCCTCATTGGAACTTAACTGCCAATACCTGTATTTTGAATATAAACTTTAAAAGTACGGATCAGATTGTGGTTTCGAAATTTCGAGTCTTGTTTTTAAGTGTGCTGATGGCGGTTGCCGCGCTCCTTCAGGCTCAGGACATTCCTGAGACCCAGCTTTCTGCAATGGCAGAACACTATTATTCGCAAAAAAATTTCACCGATGCACTTGAACTCTACCGTCAGCTGACATCACGTTCACCCGATAACGATTACTATTTTGACCGATACTGGATGTGTCTGACCGAACTGGGTGATTACAACAGGGCCTGGTCTGCGCTGGATGGCCGGTTTCGCCGAACGGGAAATCCCGATTACCTCGAAGACATGGGCCGGCTTTCCATGCTGCTGGGAAAACAGGAAAGAGCCTGGAATGAATGGCAGCAATTGATCAAAGCCTATCAGGAAGATCCGTCGGTCATCCGCTCGGTTGGTTCGGTCCTGTCGGGATTAAAGCGGTATGACCTGGCCAAGCGTTTGTTTCAGGCTTACCGGACCCGAGAGGATCCGGCCGCGTATGCAGTTGAATTGTTCAATTTTGCTGTTCTGGCCTGGCGTGCAGAAGATGCAGCAAAAGAGGGGTTGTTACTGCTTCGTCACCGTCCCGAGACCGAATCGATGATTGAGAGCCGTCTGAGCACGGTATTTGGTGACAGCGCAGCCATAGAACCAGTCATAAAAGTTTGGCTGACAGAAAGTCCGGTTCACCAGACTCCGGCCTGGTGGCGGTTGGCAGGAAACTGGAACCGGCTGGCTGGCCGGTATAAAGAAGCTTACACCTGTATGGCAACGGCAGATCGAAAAATGATGAGCAAAGGTCAATTGTCCTGGTCCCTCATCAGTCAGCTGAGATCGGCAGAAGATCTGGCAATCATCATTCAGCTCTCTGAAAATTTCCGGACTGATTTTCCCGATAGTCCATTCCGGCAACAGGTCGATCTGAAATTGGCGGGTTCCTGGCTGGAATCGGGGCCGGTCACCCCTGAAATCCTGAAGCGGATCGAGGTGCTGTATAAATCACAGTCGGCTGGTGATACCGGGAAATTTCTGGAAATCTGGCTTCAGGCCGTTTTGAGAACCTCCTGGTCCGTGAAAAGGAAGGCTGATGTACTCGACTCTTTGCTTGCTGCCAATAAATCCCGGGACCGGTTTTACTGGGATTGGGTCCGGCGGGTCCTGAGAGATGACTGGCCGGGTGCTTTGCAGATATTTGCCAATCCGGTTTTTCGTAACCAGTTCCGTTGGGAATATGTCATGAACTCCCTCTCGGTCGGGGTACCGGCCGATACTTTAAAAACCTTGTTGTTTGCCTGGGCGCGTGATCTGAAAAATCCGGATACGCAGCAGTACCTGTATTTACTGGTTCAGACGGTTCCAGTTCCCGTAATTGACATGGCTCAGTTTGGTGGGGTGGCCAAAGGATTGATAATGAACGACGTCTTCCAGAAGGAGGAGGCAAGACTTCAGTTTATCCGCAGCCGGGAACTGGCAACGGATCCTCAGGTGAAAGCGATTGCCTGGAAAGAGCTGTGGAATACCGATCTGGCACTGAAGGATGCAAGTCAGGTTGACACTCACCTGAGAACCCTTCAGGAAATGAAGGAGATACCTCCCTTTGTTGATGATCCGTTGTTTCAAACGGCAGTCTGGTACAGTCAGACGGGACGGATTGATGAAGCCGTTTCCATCCTGACCTGGATGATTGCGAATGTGCCCGGTTCTTCCCGGATTCCGCAGGCACGCACCCTTCTCGATGAAATCAGGAAGGGCCGCGTATCATGACAACCCGTTTTCTCTCCTTGCTGACCGGACTGATCCTTCCGGCCCTTTCATCTGCGCAATATCTGCTGGTGCCCATGGATGATACCCAAAGCAATCACCTGAAAGCCTATGGAGTGGCTTACTGGCAACTTGCTCAGGGCCAGACAGTGGAATGGTTACTGAACTACCGTGGAGGAAGTTTTCTGTTGGCTGATTCACCAGTCAGCCGTCAGGAATGTCTGGTCAGGGAAGTATCGGTTGAACCTTTATCGGTTGCCGATGCTGCGGCAATTAAGGCAGATATTTCACGTGATGATGTGAATTCAGATGTGATCAGACTGGAAAAGGCACCCAAAATTGCGGTTTACACGCCACCCAATTCGCTGCCATGGGATGATGCAGTCACGCTTGCGCTGACTTATGCAGAAATCAAATATGACAAAATCTGGGATCGGGAAGTTCTGGAAGGAAAACTCTCAGATTATGATTGGCTGCACCTTCATCATGAAGACTTTACCGGTCAGTACGGAAAATTCTACCAGGCTTTTTCCACAGCCCCGTGGTACATCAGGCAACAGGCTGAGTATGAGGCCTTTGCCCGCGAAATGGGTTTCCGGTCTGTACATGAGGAAAAGAAAGCCGTTGCAGAAAAAATCAGGGAATACGTCGGGGCAGGTGGCTTCATGTTTGCGATGTGCTCTGCCACTGATACCTATGACATTGCGCTGGCTGCCAGGGGTATCGATATAGCGGCCCCAGAATTTGATGGCACCCCGGCCGAGGCGGGTGCTCAGGAACGACTCGATTTTACCAGAACATTCGCCTTTCAGAAATTCATGATCAGCCTCAATCCGCTCGAGTATGAATACTCCTCCATCGATATTCAACCAGAGGAAGTTCCTCAGCGTCTGGCCAATCAGGCCACCGATTTTTTCACCCTTTTTCAGTTTTCAGCCAAGTGGGATCCTGTCCCGACCATGCTGACCCAGAATCACCGTAAAATTCTGAAAGGATTTCTGGGACAGACCACACTGTACAAAAAACAGTTTGTGAAATCCTCAGTGGTGGTTTTGGGAGAATATGAAGGGCGGGATGAAGTGAAATACCTGACCGGAAATTTCGGGAAAGGGTCCTTTACTTTCTTTGGTGGGCATGACCCGGAAGATTTTCAGCATGCGGTTGGCGATCCTCCCACCGACCTGGCTTTGCATAAAAACTCACCGGGGTATCGGCTGATTCTGAACAATGTTCTGTTTCCTGCTGCAAGAAAGAAACCCCATAAAACATAAAAAGTCCGGGATGTACCGGACTTTTTATGTTTTAAAACGTGCAGGAAAGGTGGCTTACTCGCTGACGTAAACTCTGAATTCCCAGGGTTTCAGTTTTCCCTTAAGGTTTTTTTCGGTTTTCCCGGTAAAGTAGTCGTTCATCGGTCCCATTCCCTTCAGCTCGAAGGAGCCGGGATCTTTTGACAGATTGGCAACGACCACAACCGTGTTTCCTTCTTTTTCGCGTTTGAAGGAAAGAATCGTTTCCTTGTTTCCTGCTTCAAGCCAAGTCAGAGAACCACCGTAACTGCCGCTCCACAGAGCCTTGTTATCCTTCCTTAGCCAGGTAAGGTTGGTGAAGAAGGCCCGGTTGGGATGGTCTTTCCATTGAATGGGGTCCCGTTCGAAAAACTTGAGTTCCTGAGTCATTCCTGCTTCCTGACCATTATAAATCAGCGGCATTCCGGGCAGCGTGAAGGTGAGAACCGACATGACCTGATAGGCATCGCCCAACCGTTTGTATTCATTGCCATTCCAGGAATTCTCATCATGGTTGGTGATAAACAGCATCCGGTAATTGGAAGGATGGTAGTGTTTCTGTTCCTCATTGGTGTAGTAGTTGATCAGATCGGTGGCTTTAAGAGTTCCTGCTGCCAGTTTATTGAAATAGTCCTTTTGCTGCCAACCGTAGGTCATGTCGAAGGCATTCACATGAAGGGCCGCTTCATGGGCTTCAGCCAGCATAAATACCGGTTTGATGGCATCGAGTTCACGACGGGCAGCATCCCAGAAATCGACCGGAACCATACCAGCCACATCGCACCTGAATCCGTCAATATTGAATTCACTGACCCAGTATTTCATGGCTTCTATCATATCTTTCCGCAGGTCTTTGTTATCATAATTCAGATCAACCACATCCTGCCAGTCGGCAACCGGTGGTACCATTTCCCCTTTATCATTTTTAGTGAAATAGTCTGGATTGGTTTTCACCCAGGGATGGTCCCAGGATGTATGATTGGCTACCCAGTCAATAATCACCTTCATTTCAAGTTGATGAGCAGCTTTTACCAGATCGTGAAAATGAGCCTCAGTCCCGAATTCCGGATTAATTCCGGTGTAATTCCGGACGGCATAATAACTACCAAGTGGTCCTTTCCGGTTCTGTTCGCCGATGGGGTTAATGGGCATCAGCCATAAAATCCCGACACCAAGTGCCTTCAGCTCGGGGAGACGGGCTTCAACAGCCTTAAAAGTCCCCTGCTCAGAAAATTGCCGGACATTTACTTCATAAATGGTCATCGATCCTGACCATTCTACGGTTGTAAAAGTCGGGGCCTGCTGAGCAACCAGTGGCAGCCAACCGAACAGAAGGAGAAACAGGGAAGAAACAGTTTTCATCGGACCTCCAGATTTGAAAAAACAAGTTTAAGACAAAAAAATCACTTTATCTGTAAGAAGCGGTTCCATTCAGTAAAACCTTGTTACCATCTATCAGATTTCCCACATCGGAACCCGGACACCCCGGTCTTTGGCGGTCCGGATGGCCTCCTCATAGCCTGCATCGGCATGACGGATAACCCCCATTCCGGGGTCTGTGGTGAGTACCCTTTTCAGGCGTGTCTCCATTTCCGGAGTTCCATCGGCGACCACCACCATTCCGGCGTGCAGGGAATATCCCATGCCAACCCCTCCTCCGTGATGGAAGCTGACCCAGGAAGCACCTGCCGCGGTATTAACCAATGCATTCAGAATGGCCCAGTCGGCAATGGCATCAGACCCGTCACGCATGGATTCTGTTTCACGATTGGGTGAGGCCACCGATCCGCAATCGAGATGGTCACGCCCGATTACTATCGGTGCACTGACTTTCCCGGTCCGGACCAGTTCATTAAAAATCAGACCCATTTTTTCCCGTTCACCGTAGCCAAGCCAGCAAATCCGGGCTGGCAATCCCTGAAAATGAACCTTTTTTTGAGCCAGACCGATCCAACGGTGCAGAGACTTGTCATTCGGAAATGCATCCAGAACTGCCTGATCGGTGACAGCCAGATCGGCCGGATCACCCGACAAAACCACCCAGCGGAACGGACCTTTTCCTTCACAGAAAAGCGGACGGATGTACTCTGGGACAAATCCCGGAATCCGGAACGCTTCTTTAACACCTGCCTTAACCGCCTGAGCCCTGATATTGTTTCCGTAATCCACAGCTTTGGCTCCAGCCTGCTGCATATCCAGCATGGCAGAAACATGAATCCCCATAGATCGGATGGAAGCCAGTTTATAACCTTCCGGATCTTTTTTCCTTAGTTCTAGTGCTTCCTTCAATGGAAGGCCGTTAGGCACATATCCATTTAATTCATCGTGTGCACTGGTCTGGTCGGTCACGATATCGGGAATCTGCCCCATGCGAACCAATTCGGGAAGAATATCGGCTGCATTGCCGACCAGTCCAACCGAACGGGCCTGCCGGGTACGGACCCACTCATCGATTTTCTGAAGAGCTTCCGGAAGGCTGTGACTGATTTCATCTATATAGCCGGTTTCAAGCCGCTTCTGTATTCTGCTTTCATCCACATCGATACCGAGAAAAGCGGCCCCATTCATGGTGGCTGCCAGAGGCTGTGCACCACCCATGCCGCCCAATCCGGCGGTCAATACCCACCGTCCCGAGAGACTTCCGCCAAAATGCCGGTTGGCCATGGCTGAAAAGGTTTCATAGGTACCCTGCAGAATGCCCTGTGTCCCGATATAGATCCAGGATCCGGCCGTCATCTGACCGTACATGATCAGACCCTGCCTTTCGAGTTCATGAAAGTGTTCCCAGTCGGCCCACTTTCCGACCAGATTTGAATTGGCAATGAGAACCCGCGGACTGTGGGGATGGGTTTTGAATACACCTACCGGTTTCCCCGATTGAATCAGCAGGGTTTCATCGTTCTCTAGTTCGCGCAAAGAATGCACAATGGCATGGTAAGCCGGCCAGTTCCTGGCTGCCTTTCCCGTTCCGCCGTAAACAACGAGTTCTTCGGGATGTTCGGCAACTTCCGGATCCAGATTATTCATCAACATTCTGAGGACGGCTTCCTGTTGCCAGCCTTTACAGGACAACCGGCTACCTCGGGGGGCCTGAATTTTCATGGTTGGTCTCCTTCATGATTGGCTTATATAACCACCGCTGTTCTTCAAATCAACTTGATGCGACTTAAATCGCAGTAACTTGGCCTGTTAAAGTTGCAGATAAGGATTTTTCGATGTATTTAGCCGATGTGACGAAAATCATAAAAATGCCAATAAAATACTGCTGCAACTCCCACCTTTTCTGGTTGTGTCTGGCTGTTGTCTGGTTTCTTCTGCCCGCCCATGTGCATGGACAGAATTATAACTTCAATATTTATGACAGCGAAAAAGGCCTCTCCTCGAATCTGACCAAGCGGGTTGTAAAGGACAAAGATGGCCTGATCTGGGTGGCCACCGATGGAGGCGTGGTCTATTTTGATGGCATTCAGTTCCGGACGATCACCAGCGGACTTCCCAGCCAGTACATCAAAGATATAGTGATCACCCCAACCGGAGATATGCTGGTGATTTCTGACATGGGCATTGGAAAAATTACCGCCGGAACCGGCTACCACCGTCTGATCCCCGGAACCGAAATTGATTCAGATACCAGTATTGTTTATCCAAAAACCGTGTATTCCGACCGGTTCGGCCGCATGTGGATCAGCGAGGCCACCGGCGTCAGTCGTCTGGATGGCCAGAAATTAAAAAAATACCGGTTCCCGCTCAGGTACCAGACCGACAGTTACAACCGGTCCTTCCTTTTTGCCGAAGACCAGTTCGGCCGTTTGCTCATGACTTCCTGGAAGGGGATGGTCTTTTTATTCGATCCGCAATCGGATTCATTTATTGAACTGCCGCTGCTCAGCGGTCAGTCGGGTCTGCAGGTGAATGTTCTAAAGGTCATGAGCGATTCGAGCATCTGGATCGGAACCAACAGGGGCATTTACCGATTCGTCCCACAGGCCAATATAACCGGGGCACGTGCAGAAAAAGTATCTGATCTTCCCATGGTATCCTCGCTGGCCGAAACAGAAGATCGCTCCGTTCTGATCGGTTCCTTTACCGATGGCCTGTTTATTCTCTATCCGGGTAAAGGCAATAAACCAAGGCCCATTGCAAATTTTCCGTTTGAAGTCGTGAATTCAATAACCATCGACGATGAGGGAATTGTGTGGGCGGCCACCGATGATGGGGTGGTAATGGCGACCGAAACGCTCTTTAATACAGTTGGAATTCAGAACCAGGTTTTATATGTCAGAGGCGTAAAAACATCAGCCGATGGGTCGGTCCTTGCCAGTGATCAGGAACGGATCGTTCAGGTTCTCTTTTCGGATTCAAAAGTCAAGCAGACCGTGGTCCTCGAAAAACGGGAATCCTTCCTCTACGATTTTGCATTTAACGAACGGTATCTGTGGATTTCGACCCGTGATGGCCAGCTGACGAGGCTGAACCGAAAAACGATGAACCGCCAACCGGTTCCACTTCCGGTTTCGGCCTTCCGTCTGAATCATCTGACCATGGATCCCGAGAACCGGCTCTGGGCCTTTTCGGAAGGCGATGGAAAAGTGGTGTGTGTCGATTCAACACTGGTTCCGCGCTTTTACCAGTCCGCTTCAGGTGCCGATTTCCGTTTCGGGTCCCTGGTGGTGACTCCGGACGGATCTGTGTTCGGAATTGCCGGAAAGGGAATTTCAACAATTCACAAGTATGATCAGGAATCAGATCGGTTTTCTCAGTGGACTTTTACTGTGGCTGCTGGCAGTCCGACTCCGGAACTTATCCGTACCCTGTATCCGGGTTCCGTTTCGGGGGAATGGTGGCTGGGTGCAGCCAATGGCCTGTTCCGGTATTACAACGGGATTGTGAGTCAGATTACCACCGTCAACCAGTTTGGTGTTCCTTCTGTCAAATCTCTGGTAATCGACAATTACGGCCAGTTATGGATTGGCACCGAAACCGGAATCATTGTGTACCACAATCTGATGGCAGCCTTTTTCGGGAAGCAGGATGGTTTGTCAAATACCACCATCACGCACCATGCCATGACCGTGGACCCCGAGGGACGAATCTGGACAGGAACAGCTAAAGGACTTGGCTATTGGCAAAAACGGGTTCAGCCAGTCCGGATTACCCCGCTTCCCAAGTTCAGCACCATCAGTTTTAACGATCAGCCGGTGGAACTGGGACGATCCGATTCGGTCTCAGTATTGGAAGAAAGTTCCTTTACCGCCGGATTCTATGCGGTTACTTACCCGGCCGAATACATTCAGTTTCAATGTCGTCTGGTCGGTCATCAGGAAAACTGGACAACCCCCTCCAGTCAGAAAATCATTTATTACCCCTCGCTTCCTTCCGGCAACTTTATCTTTCAGGTCCGAGCCATCAAATCGGGTCATTTCTGGAGTGAGCCAGCCGAGTACCGGTTTGTCATCACGCCGCATTGGTATTCGACCTGGTACATCCAGATCATTGGTTTTCTGGTGATTGGCTTTGGATTCTTTATGGTGTCGCTGGTCATGCAGAAACGACGGTTTCAGCGAATGCGTGAACGGCAACAGGAATTACAGCATCTGGTTAATGAGCGTACCCTGACACTGGTCGCCGAAAAGGAACGGACGGAAAAAGCGCTCGAAGATACCGAGAAGGCAAGAAATGAAGCAGAAAGTCAGCGGATTATTGCCGAACAGGCCATGGAAACCATTAAAAACCATGAGCAGAAGCTGATTGAAGCGGACCGCATCAAATCACGTTTTTTTGCCAATATTTCCCATGAATTCAGAACACCGCTGACTCTGACCATCGGACCCTTGGAAAACGCCATCGAAGGTTCATTTGGCAAGGTCACACCCAAACTGAAAAACCAACTCACCATCGCTCTCCGTAATTCAAGACGGTTGCTGAGGCTGATTAATCAGCTGCTCGAAATTTCGAAGGTTGATGCCGGGCAGAGTCAGCTTAGGGTCAGCCGCCAGGATATCGTAACGGTAAACCGGGAAATCACCCAACTTTTTGGTCAATTGTGTGCAGAACGCCGGATTCAATACATCACCGATTCAAACACAGGCTCGGCCTTCTGCTGGTTCGATGTTGATAAGGTTGAAAAGATCATTTTTAACCTGGTTACCAATGCAATCAAATTCACCCCGGATGGGGGATCGATCCGGATTGAAACAGAAGTGAACTCGGATCTGACCGCCTTCGAGTTCCGCATAACCGATTCAGGACGGGGATTTAAGGAGGAAGAGCTACCTTTCATTTTTGACCGGTTTTTCCATGGAGACCATCTTGACTCATCCCTTCAGGAGGGAACCGGTATCGGTCTTTCGCTGGCGCGCGATCTGGTGGCCCTGCATAAAGGCATCATCACCGTAGAAAGCCAACCCGGAAAGGGAAGTACATTTTATTTCAGAATACCGATCTCACGGGATACATGGTCCGATGAGGAAATCGCTCAGGATTCTGCCGACCCGATCCATGGCTTTATCGAGCGGGCCAAATCGGAACTGGCCGAGTTCAGCACCGGAATCAATCTGGATGATATCAATTTCGACCGCGATGAATCGGGTGAAAAGCCTGTCGTACTCGTGGTTGATGATAACAAAGACATCCGGACATATATCAGAGCCATTCTCGAGGATAAATACGATATCATCGAAGCAGAAAACGGAAAGGAAGCCCTGGAAGCTGCCGAAGAACAGATTCCCACGTTAATTCTGACGGACATCATGATGCCGGTGATGGATGGCTATGAATTCTGCAGACGGGTCCGTTCAAACGATCTGCTTAGCCATGTGCCTATTATTTTACTGACGGCAAAGGCATCTGGAGAAATGAAGGCCGAAGGTCTCGAAATCGGTGCCGATGATTACATGTACAAGCCATTCTATACAAAGGAATTATTGGCTCGTGTGAAAAACCTGATTCAGCTGCGTCAGCAGGAAAGCCAGTTAAAGCGGATGAACCGCGAACTGGAATCCATGGTGGATGCCATGAAAAAGGCAGATAGTCTGAAATCAAAACTGCTGAGTATTGCAGCTCATGATCTCAGAAATCCGCTGAACAGCATCATCGGATATGTTGAACTGATTGAAAGTCAGCTTCCAACCGATTCGGATATTGCGCCCAGGCTACAGAAAATCCACAAATCGGCTGCACGGATGGTGGGATCTATCAGGGAATTGCTTGATTCGTCCTACATTGATCTGGCCTCGCTTTCACTGAACCTGAAACCAGTGGATATGAATGCGGTTCTGAATACCGTGGTTATTCAGAATGAACCATTGTCTCATCGGAAAAATCAGCGAATTCAGTTCGATAACCATCTTCCCGAAAAATTCACCATCAAAGGTGATGAGGACAAAATCAGGAACATTTTTGATAACCTGGTTTCAAATGCAGTCAAATACTCTCCTGCCGGAAAAACCATTTCAGTACGGGCCTATGAGAAACCCGAGGGTATCCGGGTGGAGGTTGAGGATGAAGGGCCGGGATTTACGCAGGAAGATCAGCAGCGGCTGTATCAGCGGTATCAGCGCTTGTCGGCTCAGCCAACTGGAGGAGAGCTCTCAACAGGACTCGGTCTTTCCATCGTAAAGGAATTTACCGACTTGCATCACGGAACTCTGTCTTTGGAAAGTATTCCCGGGGCAGGTTCAACATTTATCGTCGAATTGCCCCGGGGTTAAAACTTAGCGGGTCAGTTTTTTATACTTGATCCGATGAGGCTGCTCAGCATCAATACCCAGCCGTTTCTTCCTGTTTTCTTCATATTCTGTGTAATTTCCATCGAAGTAAACCACCGTGCTGTCTCCTTCAAAGGCCAGAATATGCGTGGCAATCCGGTCCAGGAACCAGCGGTCGTGTGAAATAACCACTGCACAACCGGCAAAATTCTGCAGGGCTTCTTCCAATGCCCGCAACGTATTCACATCCAGGTCATTGGTGGGTTCATCCAACAGCAGAACATTGGCTCCCTGACGCAGTACCTTGGCCAGGTGGACACGGTTTTTCTCTCCACCTGATAGTTCCTTTACCTTTTTCTGCTGATCACTTCCCGAGAAATTGAATCGTGCCACATAAGCACGTGAATTGACTTCCCGTTTTCCGAGAAGGATGGTATCATCTCCCCCTGAAATTTCTTCCCAGATGGTTTTTTCCCCATCGAGCGGACGCGATTGATCAACATAGGCCAGTTTGACAGTGTCACCGATCCTGATGGTTCCTGTGTCGGGTTTTTCCTGCCCGGTAATCATTCTGAACAAGGTGGTTTTTCCAGCACCGTTCGGACCGATGACCCCGACAATGCCTCCCGGCGGAAGGGCAAACGTCATGTCATCGTAGAGAAGATTGTCACCGTAGGCTTTTGCAACTGATTTCGATTCAATCACCACATCACCAAGACGCGGTCCGGGTGGAATGTAGATATCAATATCTTCGCTGCGTTTCTCGGTTTGTTCCTCAAGCATTTTTTCATAGGCAGAGATACGGGCTTTGGATTTTGCATGACGGCCCTTAGGATTCATCCGGATCCACTCCAATTCCATGGCAAGTGCCTTGGAGCGTTTGCTTTCCTGCCGCTCTTCCTGTTCAAGACGTTTTTGTTTCTGTTCCAGCCAGGAGGAGTAATTGCCCTGAAAGGGAATTCCTTCACCACGGTCCAGTTCCAGAATCCAGCCGGCGACGTTATCGAGGAAATACCGGTCGTGTGTTACCGCAATGACGGTTCCTTCATAGGTACCGAGATGATGCTCCAGCCAGCTGACCGATTCAGCATCAAGATGGTTCGTTGGCTCATCCAGCAAAAGCACATCGGGTTTCTGAAGCAACAGCCGGCAAAGCGCCACACGGCGGCGTTCCCCACCCGAGAGCACATTGATCGGGGTATCTCCCGGTGGACACCGTAAAGCATCCATGGCCATTTCAAGGCGGGCATCAATGTCCCAGGCATTCATGGCATCAATTTTTTCCTGCAGAGCTGCCTGCTTATCCATCAGCTTCTCATAGTCTGCATCCGGATCGGCAAATTGTTCGCTGATGGAATTGTAATCCCGAAGCAGCTGAATGGTTTCCTTCGCGCCTTCTTCAACGATTTCTCTGACGGTTTTTGATGGGTCCAGTACCGGATCCTGATGCAGCAGTCCGAA
Source organism: Bacteroidota bacterium (assembly GCA_013360915.1). Lineage (NCBI taxonomy): Bacteria > Pseudomonadati > Bacteroidota > Bacteroidota bacterium. The sequence goes on along the minus strand of JABWAT010000001.1, from coordinate 786,134 downwards.
GGTCACTCCCTTCTGACGGGTGATCTGACCAAGATAATCATGATCCTCACCCGCAATTACCTTAAGAAGTGAACTTTTTCCAGCGCCGTTGAGTCCGAGAACGCCGATTTTTGCTCCGTAAAAAAAGGAAAGGTAAATATCTTTCAGGACCGTCCGGTTTGGTTTGTAAACCTTACTGACACCGATCATCGAAAAAATAATTTCATTACCTGCCATGTGTGTCTCCGCTATTCAGATAGATTAAAATAAAAAAGCCCATCAGAGATGGACTTTACTTCAAAAGGGGATTACCACTCCGATCGGGTTGGATCCGATCCGGATGATCATTTGTTGAAACGGTGAAACTTTCACCAGTCCCAGCTCAGACTGATTGTGCCGAGGGTCGGACTCCCCGATACGTTCCTATCGGGGTAAACTTCTCGTCCGACTTCTTCAACAGTCGCTTAATGGTTGTGCCGAGGGTCGGACTCGAACCGACACGGGTTTTGAGCCCACTGGATTTTGAGTCCAGCGCGTCTACCAGTTTCACCACCCCGGCATTTACTCAGGAAACGGATTCCTTTGTAAAAATCAAGTTGTTTTTGAGTGAACCAATACGGCATTATCCGCATCAGAACCTCAAACGGACTGCAAAGTTATTCCGAACCCTCGTTTATTGCAACCTGTGGGGGCAGAGTATCTGAAAGAAAAGCCACCTCTTTCAGGGGAATCCAGCCGGTATTGCCATTTTCCAGACGAATATGAACCCATTCACCAAAGCGGGAAATCATAAAGACACGGGTGATATGGTGCAATTGAAACAGGGTGGCAGAGCGTGTATTGGGTTCCGATTTGATATCAGATTGTGCAGCCGTGATAAAACCATGGTCTTCGAGGTTTTCGAGATAGAGATAACTGGTTGCGGCCAGCTGAATAAAAATGGTCACCCAGACAAGAACCAGAACCGCGTTCTGTTTCCAACCGCTCCATCGTTGATGAAAACGCAGAAAAAATAAAATGAGTGCGAGAATTGATAGCAGAATGACCGGAATGGCAACCATCGGGTATCTGAAAAAAGACAAGGCAGACAAGGCCTGATCGCGAAGAGTGACCTGAGGCAGTTTGGTGATTTTGTCAGTTTGAATCAGACGGACGAGGTTAAGGTTTTGTTGAATATCGGCAGACCACGGGTCGGATTGTGCTGCTTTTTCATAGGCCCATCTTGCCAGACCATATTGCTGCAACCGGAACCAGGAATTGCCCAGATTTAGATACATGGCTGATGATTCAAATCCTTCATTCAGTAAACTCAGATACCGGTTCACAGCTTCGCTGTATCTGCCGGCAGAATAATCCTGGTTTCCCCAGAGAAACATGCTGTCCGGTGCTGCTGACTGAGCCGAAGCTGTCTGCAGATTAAGACCAGAAAGCAGACAGATCAGCAAGAATAATTTCTGCATGTTTGATTAATTCCTCTTTCGATTCTGTGATGGCCTGAACGGGTGCGAACCGGTACTCGTTCAGCTTGTGAAGATAGGCAGAAACACGCGAAAGCTGTTCAGGTGGCATGTTCTGACTGGATAACAATTGGATGACCTCACTCGCAGTCCAGGCTGTCTCGCCGATTTTCAGCTTATGGGCAATGAATTGACTGATCACCCGGTGAATTTCACCAAGTACTTCACGGGTATCGGTGGTTTCTGCCAGTTTCCGTGCTTTTTCCAGGCTTTTTCTGGCAAATTTCTCGGCATGACGATGGGCAAATGATTTGTAGTCAGCACGCAGTCGGTCGGACCGTCGTAACCAGACAAAGGCCATCCCGAATATTGCCCACATCATCAGAAAAGCTGGAATGGCCCACTGATGCGGGGATTTTCTGAATCCGGATGCTTCTGACCAGTCTGACTCGGTTCTGATGAAGGAAATGTCTTTCCCAATGGTTCTGAAATCGATGCTCTCTCCCGTTGGCAGACCGTTGGCAGCTGCTCCCCCGGTAACCGGAATGGTGATGGCTGGAAAAGTCTGTGTTTTCACCTTATCTGAACCGGAATCCCACCAGGACCAGCTGACAGCCGGCAGGTTGATATCTCCAGAATATCGGGGAATGATAATGTATTCGATGGACCAGGTCCCGGTTCCGCCGCGAACACCTGCATTCATTTTGGTGGTTTCTTTGGGAGGGTAGGCTTCAACCTGGGATCCGAACGACAATTTTGGGGGTAAGAAGTTTTTGAAATTTCCGGTTCCCTCAAAGGTCATGAATACCGAGACTGGCTGATTCACTTCAGCTGTTTGCCGGGAAACCGTCCGCTTGCCGGTTATATCCCCGACAAACCCGGTATAATCAGCGGGAAGCGGACCTGTTGGTCTGACCGTCAGCTTGAGGGAGTTGCTGCTAACCGAGATCTGAGTGTACTCCTGAAACGGATCCATCAGAAAGTCATCAAAAACACTGGAACGGTTATTTTTCCGCGGTCTGGCTGCCTGAACTGTCAAAACCAGTGGTTTGATTTCGAGCAGTCCCGGTTGCTGCGGGTATATGACCAATTCCCTGATGTTTACAGCGCTGTATGTGATGCCTCCCACCACTTCATTCTGTGGCCGCTGGTTGGGAACACCAGTATTCACATCATCGGTAAGGGCCCCTGAAATGGTAAAATCCTGAACCTGACGCGGATTGTTGATGCGCGTCCTGAAATACAACCGGTATTTGATGTAAACGGGTTCACCCACCACCGGATTGGTCTTATTTGCGGTTGCTTTTATAAAAACCAGTTCATCCTGTTCCTGTCCGGTTTCAGAGCCCAGCTTCGCATCGGCTGCCACGATTTTTAGTGTCAGAAGGTTACTCTGAACGGTCTTTCCTTTGAACACAACGGTGGCTGGTCCCACTTTCAAAGTTCCGGTTTCGGTAGCAAGGTAGGTGTGGGTTTGCGTGGTACTCACCCGATAGGACCCGTTGACAATGGAAATGCTTTGTCCGCTCGAAGATTGACCGGGAAGTCTTTTAAGCCCTTGTACAGGAGAAAGAGTGGGTTCCGGAAGGTTGACATTCCCCGATGTGGCCACTTCCAGCGTTACCGTGACAATATCATTCACCCGGTAGGTGGTCCGATCGGTTGAAATGGCCAGCTCAATTTCCTGTGCACGGAGACCGGTGAACAGACTGCTGACAAGAAGAAACAGAATCAATCGCATGTTACCAGTCCTTGTCGGTTTTCCGTCGCTGACGGGTTTGCATTTCTTTCTTTTTCAGAAGTGCTTCCTGTTCATTTTTTTTCAAAGCATCCAGTAAACGCTGAGCCTGCTCTTTTGGCATGGTGGCTTGTTGCTGCTGCTGATCTGGCTTTTGCTGATCTTGTTTCTTCTGATCGTTTTTCTGCTGGTCCTGCTTTTGTTGTTCCTGTTTTTGCTGATCCTGTTTGTTCTGGTCTTTTTTATCGTCTTTGTTCTGTTGCTGTTTCTGTTGTTGCTGCCTGAGGTCAATCAGACGGGAAATCACCTCGGCATTGGCACGGGCATCAGGATCGGCCGGATTTAATTTCACAGCCTGGCGTGCGTCCAGCAGTGCTTTTTCCATTTCCTGTTGCTTCATATTGGCAAGCGCCCGGTTATAGGCCGACTTGCCGGCCACCGGGGCCGATCTTGTGAGGGATTCAGATAACTGATACTGGCGGACCGCTTCATCCTGCCTGCCAAGTTTCATCAGGGTATTACCAATGTTGAATGCAAGCAGAGGGTCATCCGGTCTTTCCTTTTGCTCGTTCTGATACAGTTGAAGTGCCTCTGCATATTGGCCCTTCTTATAAAGAAGATCGGCCTTCTGAAGATTCCCGATATCCAGGGAAAGAAACGCCAGAATCAACCAGATCATGACAGGGGTTCCTTTTTACGGGTGGTGAAAAGAGTTAAGCCGGTCAGGCACATGAATAAAACCAATCCGGCCGCAAGCGGATACTGGAATTTATTATCCAGATCGAGCACTTCCTCAGCTTTGTAATCCTCCTTTTTCAGGGAACTGACCACATCGCTCAGTTTATAAAAATCAGAGAAGGCCGACCCGATTCTGAAATACTCTCCGCCGGTTCCACTGGCGAGTTCTGCCATATTCTGTTCCTTAAGCTGTGTGGTGACCACATTGCCCGACCGGTCACGCCTGAAATCGGTGACTTTTCCAAACCGGTCGGTTACCGGAATCGGACCGCCAGCAGCAGTACCCACCCCAACTGTGTAAACACGGATCCGTTCTTCCTTCGCGAAGGCAATGGCTTCGTTCAGGCCTCCTTCGTGGTCCTCTCCATCCGATAAAACCACCAGAATGCGGGTTCGTTCCTTGTCTTCGGCTGTTTCCCCAATGGAAAGTGTTCGCTTAAAGGCTTCTGCGGATTGATAAACCGGTCCGGCCAGGTTGGTGCCCGGATTGGGAAGGTAGCCGGTGGTGATGGCATCCAGGTACATGTATATGGCTGAGTAATCGGTGGTCAGCGGACATTGAAGGAAGGCATCGTTTTCGAAAACAATTAATCCGACCCGATCGCCTTTCAGCTGACTGACGAAATTTCTGATTTCCAGTTTGGTTTTTTCCAGCCGGCTGGGCTGTATATCCTGCGCAAGCATGGAATTGGAGACATCAAGGGCAATGATGATGTCGGTTCCCTTCGATTTCACTTCCCGTATCCGTTCACCAAGCAGAGGCCCCATCAGACTTACCACCAGGAAAATCCACATGAAAGACCAGAGGATTAAGGTCAGAACCGGTAAATGGTGCGAGGGTCTGTCTGCCAGCTTTTCGAGATTCGAGGTGGAAAAATAGTTCAGTAATTGCCGGTTCTGATATCGCTGATAGATCCATACGAGGACCCCGGCAATCAGCAAAATCGGAAAAAGGAGTGCGTAGTCCGGCCAGGCAAATTTCATCCGGTTCTCCATTTTTTTACGATGGTTACCTGTCTGAGGCGGGTATTGATCAGCACCCATTCGAGAAACAGCAAGGCAAGTGCAGGAATCATAAACCACCAGTACACATCCTCGTACTGATTAAAGGTCTTTACTTCAATTCTGGTTTTTTCCAGCTGACCGATTTCTGTATAAATGTTCCGGAGCGACGTATTGTCTGTTGCACGGTAATACTTGCCTCCGGTCAGGGTGGCTACTTTTGTAAGGGTTTCATCATCAACATCCACTTCCTGCCGCACCATTACCGTCCTCCCGAACTGGTCGGTGACCGGAATCTCGGCCTGACCCAGCCGACCGACTCCAACCGTGTAAACACGGATTCCCAGACTCAGTGCCAGGTCGGCTGCGGTAATGGGGTCAATCGATCCCTGATTGTTCCGTCCGTCGGTCAGAAGAATGATGATTCTGGTTTTGGCTTCCGAATCGCGTAAACGGTTTATGCTGGCGGCAAGGGCCATTCCAATGGCGGTTCCGGGATTCTGATCATCAAATGTGGTGGTTCTGATCATATCCTTAAGCATTTGGTAGTCAAGGGTCAGCGGCACCTGGGTGTAGGCCTCACCGGCAAAGACCACCAGCCCGATCCGGTCTGCTTCGCGACCGGCAACAAAGTCCCGCGCCACTTCACGTGCAGCCGCCAGCCGGTTCGGGTTCAGATCGGTGGCACGCATGGACCCCGAAATATCCAGAGTCAGAACAATGTCGACTCCCTCCGAGCTGATCACTCGCTCAGTGTTTACCAACTGCGGTCTGGCCAGAGCGGTTACCAGTAAAACGAAGGCCACCATCACCAGCCATGGAAGACTGTGTGCGATCCAGACCCACAGGGTTCTCCGCTGGCTTTTTACAGGAGCCAGAGAACCGTAAATCAGGGCGGGCCGACGGTTCCTCAGGTAGAATAAGTGAACCGTGATCCAGGCGGGAAGAAAAAGCAGCAGCCAGAACCAGACCGGATTTTCGAATTGCAGGTTCACGAAACAGGTCCTCCCGTTTCACCGGATGTTCTGGATGTTTCAATGAGTGAAGCCGAATTTCCGACTGCATCAAAATCGGCCAGCATCTGCTCATTCGCAGCCGATTGTCTGGCGAACTTGATCAGATCAGCCCTTCCCAGCAGCAGAAGCATGTCGGGCAGTTTTCCCTGCAGATCCGGTTCACCTGACAGCCAGTTCAGCAGTTCATCACTGGTCATTTCTCTGACTGGCTTCCCGGTTACTGACTCGAGATAGGATTTGAGCAGGTCAATGAGATCGGTATAAAAACCCTTGATGTCGGTCATCCATTCCGGACCGCGTGACTTAAGCGCAGCCATTCCTTCAAGAAACTGCTGATAGGGATCTGGAATAGCTACGGGTTGCAGCAAGGATTCTGCTGGTGCCTTTTTCCGGTTTTTGTACCAGATGATGGCACCAGTGATCAATCCAACCAGGATCAGACCGGCCAGAATCATCAGTGCCCAGTGCCACCATGGACGGTAAGTCAGATAAATATCCTTCTCGGGTCGCGGAGTGGTATCAGCTGGTGTGGTGATCAGATCAGGGAAAATGAGGGTGGTTGGCAGTTCAAACCATACCGAATCGGTGTCCTTTTTCAGGGTGAATTTTAATCGGGTCAGTGTATCTGGTTTGATTCCCCAGAACACCAGCTGCTGCCTCCAGCTGTACCATCCCGCCGAATCGGTCCGGACCTCGGGAGGAAGCAGTTCCCAGTTCTTCATCCGGGCACTGTCTGGTTTGAAACTCCACTGGTAACCAGGGGAGAGTGTGCGTTCAACCGACAGGGACAGGGTATCTCCGATCATCATGGAATCGGGCGGAAGGAAAACCACCTTCCAGTCGGCCGGATGTTGGGCTAACGCTGAAACAGGCATCCACAAACCGAGAAAAACAATCCAGCGGGTCATCAGTAGCGTTTTCCTCTTTTTCTGAAAAAGGTCATCAGTTTATCCACATAATCCTGGTTGGTGAACAATTCGACACTATCCACCTGCAGTTTTTTCAGAAGGTCACGGGTATCTGCATGTTGCCTGATATAATGTTCTCTGATCCGGTCCCGGACTTTTTCGGAACTGAGATCCACCAGTTGAGTGGTACCAGTTTCAGGATCCCGCAGATGAGTGAGTCCGATCGGTGGAGGAACAAGTTCACCCATGTCACGCAGTAAAAGGGTGATCAGGTCATGTTTACTGTTGAGAATCCGTATCGATTTATCAAATCCGGTAGCTTCCAGATCAGAAATCAGGAAAACGATGCTCCGGCGTCTGAGCAGGCGGTTCACATAATCAATGGCCATAGCCAGATTGGTCGGGCGTTCAGAAGGCTGATGAGCAAACAGTTCTCTGAGGACCCGCAGCACGTGCGTGCGGCCTTTCCTTGGTGGTATCAGACGTTCGATCCGGTCTGAAAAAATGCAAAGGCCGACTTTGTCATTGTTTTTAATGGCCGAAAAAGCCAGCACTGCCGACAGTTCAATGGCATAATCATACTTGATGGGATATTTCGATCCGAACCACAAGGACCCCGAGGCATCAATCATCAGCATAAGGGTCTGTTCGCGCTCCTCCTGAAAAACCTTGATAAAGGGTTTTCCCTGGCGGGCACTCACATTCCAGTCAATACTCCTGATGTCATCACCGAACTGATATTCCCGGACCTCGGAAAATTCCATTCCGGAGCCTTTGAAGTTCGACCGGTACTCCCCGGCGAACAGGTTCGTAACGATGCCGCGGGTGCGTATTTCGAGCTGCCGTATCTTTTTATAAACGGCGGGCGGAACACCGGTGCCGGCCGGACCGGAATTCTGATGGTCAGCAACCATGAAAATCAGGGTACTTCAATTTTAGAAAGAAGGTCGGTTATGATGTTATCAGCGGTCTTTTCCTCAGCCTCGGCTTCATAGGAAAGAATGATCCGGTGCCTGAGAACATCCCATGCAACCGCCTTAATATCCTCGGGGGTTACATACCCGCGATGTTTGAGAAATGCATGCGCCCGCGCCGCCAGATTCAGGTAAATGCTGGCACGGGGTGAAGCGCCATACTGAATCAGAGGTTTCAGGGATTTCAGGCCGACTATTTCCGGATTCCTCGACGCAAAAATGATGTCAATGATGTACTTCTCGATCCGTTCATCCATGTAAATCTGGTTGATAACCTGTCGTGCCTTCATTACCTGTGCCGGCTTGATTATGGTCTGAACCTCTGGCCGGGAGGTGGTGACTGCATTCTGACGCATGATCGTCAATTCTTCCTCCCGGCTCGGATAACCGACCAGAATTTTCAGCATGAAACGATCCACCTGTGCCTCGGGAAGTGGATAGGTTCCTTCCTGCTCAACCGGATTCTGTGTGGCAAGAACCAGAAAGGGTTCTTCCAGCCTGAAGGTTTCCTCGCCAATGGTAACCTGCTTTTCCTGCATGGCCTCCAGCAAGGCTGACTGAACCTTTGCCGGTGACCGGTTGATTTCATCAGCCAGGATGATGTTTGCAAAGACCGGTCCCTTCCTTACAAAAAAGGTCGATTCCTTCTGATTATACATCAGGGTTCCGGTCAGATCGGCTGGTAACAGATCGGGAGTAAACTGAATCCGGTGAAACCGGGCGTCAATAATTTTTGCCAGTGTCGAGACTGTGAGGGTTTTCGCCAGACCGGGAACTCCTTCCAGCAGGATGTGTCCGTTGCAGAGCAAACCAATCATCAGCCGGTCGATCATGTAGGATTGCCCCACAATGACTTTCTGAAACTCCCGGTGAACCTGATCGATAAAGGCCGATTCGATTCGTATCTGCTCATTCAATGCAGCGATGTCTACACTCATACTCTTTGTCCGTTTTCTGGTTTAATTAGGCTTCGTATCTGACGATGATGCAGGTCTTGGGTTCCGGATTAACCAATCTGGCTGAGCTGATTCCACAACGGACCCAGATTCGGAAGGGTAACGGTGGGAGTACCTGTCACTTTCGGATTCTGACTTGGCTTGGTATCGCCGGTTTGCACCCAGATGGTTCTGATTCCGCTGCGGGTGCCCATCTCGATATCGGTGTATAGCCGGTCGCCGATGATCACCACCTGATCGGGGTTCAGCTGATACTCCTGAAGGATTGGCCTGATCATTTCGGGATTGGGTTTTCCGATCACCTTGGGACTGACCCCGGTGGCGGTTTCGAACAGGGAGATCATGGCACCGCAATCGGGCAGCAAACCCCGGTCGGTCGGAATGTTGATATCGGCATGGGTGGCGATGAACGGTATTCCCTGCCGGATCAGCTGACTGGCTTCCACAATACGCCGGTAAGACAGTTCCTGATCAAAAGCCAGTACCACAAAATCAATGGGTTCGGCATCCAGTTCATTCACACAGACGATTCCAAACTGGCTGAAATCTTCAACCAGCGCCCGTGTCCCCATCAGATAAACCGATGCTTCTGGTTTTACCTGGCTCAGGTAATGGGCGGTGGCCTTACCCGAGGTGTGTATTTCACCCGGCTGCACCGGAAACCCGAGGTGATTCAGGAACCGGTAATAATTGTCGATGGACCGGGAGGAATTATTGGTGACGATGGTAAACTGACGGCCGGTCTGACGGATTCTTGTCAGACATTCCCGGGCGAAGGGAAGAACCTGATTCCCAAGAATCAGGGTTCCATCCAGATCAAAAATGAAATGACGGATATCGGCAATCCAGGAAAGTTTTGGCATAGAAAAGTAAAGATAAAACCGGGGGGACTAAACTGAAAAGAAGAGGGGGTGTTAAATGAGGTTCTTTTCAGTCGTAATCACCATAAACTGCCAGGTGATACGTTTTTGTATAGTCATCTTTGTCGATGATGATCAGGTTCATGTGGTCGCAAATTTCGCAACCTTCATAAAACTCCTGATGGTAGGCATCCAGCTCGTCGATGTCAATGTTATTGACACTGCCGCAAAACTGGCAAACGTAGGTTAGTGATTCTTCGAACATGGCAACCTCCCGGTCGTTTCCCGAAAGAAATTTAGGAGTTACCCTGCCTATATTCAATTAAATCAGATTAGAAGAAGATTAGAGACCCGGAAAGGTCTTAATCTGTCCATTGTGATAAATCAGGGGGGATCCATTGCGCTTTTTTCCATTCACCACACTGGCGGTCACCCAGAGATGTGTACCCAGGTCGGTGATGGTTTCCACCTCGGCATCCATCCAGGCGAGGGTGCCAGGCAGGAGAGGATGACCGGCAGGGGTGACCTCCCATTGGTCCGTGCCGAATTTTTCATCCTGAGAAAGGGAAGAGGACCCGAACCGGTAGGCAATCGGTTCCTGTCCGGCCGTGAGAACCTGAATGCAGAATTGTCTGACAGCGGTTAGTTGCCCGGCCGTGACAGAATCGGGGGTGATTCCGATTCCGATGCGGATCGGATCTTTGGAAAGCTGGCACGCCCAAACGACGGTCATTCCCGATCGGATGGGTCCGTTGCCCACGGTGATCAGATAGACTCCGTAGGAAAGTGAGTAGACCGATTCCTTCAGGTCAGCCAGGGTGGGTGTCTCGTGTGGATGTGGCATGTAGTTGTCTTTATTGATGAACAGGCATCATAACAAACGGCGGCGGATTATGATTCCGGCCGTGCCTGTATCAGGAAAATCGCAGGAAGACTGTCATCTGCTTTCCATTGGGCCTTTTTCCAGTCATGGATCTGCCTGCTCCGGATCGATTCGTTCTGTCCGGTCAGATCGGTTGCAATGCCCAGCCAGGTCTCTGGCTGCAAGCCTCTGAGGCAGTCGGACAGCATATCCTGGTTCCGATGAGGAGCTTCGATAAAAATCTGGGTCAGGTTTCTTGCAGCCGATTCGCGTTCCAGTGCCTGCAAGACCGGAATCCGGTCCGTGCTCTTGCGGGTCAGGTATCCCTGAAAGAGAAATCGCTGACCATTTAATCCGGTGGCAGCCAGTGACAGAATGATAGAAGATGGACCCGGAAAGGGAACCACTTTCCAACTCTGAATATGCGCCATTCTGACAATTTCTGCGCCGGGGTCAGCCACTCCCGGATACCCGGCATCGGACACCACGCCCCATCGTTCGCCTTGTTTTACCGAGGCAATCGCCTGTTGCAGCCGATCTGGTTTTAAAAGATCAGGCAGGAACCAGACCGGGTAGTTCCTGATATGACGCGACACGCCCAATGCATGCAAAAACCGACCGGCACCCCGTTCAGACTCTATAAACAGTCCGTCCAGGCCGGTGACCAGTTCACGGAGTCCCTGGTGGTCGAGCCACGGAGATTGCCCGCTTTCCGACAGGCGGTTTGGGAGCAGATAGAGAGCGGTTTCCATTTTTTAATTTCCAATAAGCCAGGTCACAATTTTAATGAAAAAAACTGTGTAAATTGAATCTAAACAATTTTTTCACTACCATTCCCATCGGTAAAAAACGGAGTAACGTTCATGAAAAACACCTTGGCACCAGCTAAAAAAGCCGGTTCCACCACGGGGTTCCACAATGGGTTCAAGCCACATCTTCACCTTTTTGATGGAGTTGGGCTTGATGAGTCGTTACTCGCAAAGTTGCAAGCCGCTTTTGGTCAGGACCTCTCCGTCACACAGATTAAAAAACTGGATTTCAGAAAAATCAACACTGTATCGGATGATGCCACGATCAGCCAGTTGTTCTCCTCGGTCATTCTGGTCGATTTATCCGTCCTTGAAACGGTCCGGGCCAGAATTTCTCCTTCCATGCTCGATAAAGTGTCGGTGATCGCTGTCGGAAATGCTGCTGAATTGCACGACCAGTTTGGTCTTGAGAAACTGATTTCGGCAAAAGCAGTGGTCGATATCATCGAGGATCCCGTTACACCGGCCAGCCTGATTTTATCCCTCCGTAAAGTCCAGACCGAAGTGATTAACCGGATCGAAATCAGAAAACTGCACGACGATCTGGATGCGCAGGCTTCTGCGCTCAAGAAATTGAATGATATCGGGATTGCCTTGTCCTCTGAAACCGATATTCACAAGCTCCTCGATCTGATTCTGACCATTTCCATTGACATCACCGGTTGCGATTCAGGGTCACTCTACATCCTTCAGGATAAGCCGGATGTGGAATATGATAAACATAACTATCTGAAAAATAAGGTTTTATGCTTTAAGCATACCTATAATTATACCAAGTCGATTCCCTTCAAAGAGTTCACAATGGAAATCTCCGACAAGAGCTTGTCGGGATACACCGCCCTGACCGGCAACATTCTGAACCTGGAGGATGTGTATTTTATTCCGGAAGGCACTCCATACCACTTTAACAAAAGCTTCGATGATTTCATCAAGTACCGGACCAAATCGATGCTGGTGGTCCCGATGCTTAACCGCGAGAAACAAACGATCGGTGTTATTCAGCTGATCAATAAGAAGCGGGACAAGGCAGTCAAACTGGACAGTGAACAAAATATCACCGATCAGGTCATTCCCTTTACGCAAAAGGATGAAGAACTGACTCTGTCATTTGCCTCTCAGGCTGCTGTGGCTTATGAAAACCGGAGCTTGTATGAATCTATCAAAATTCTGTTCGAAGGATTCATTAAAGCCAGCGTGACTGCCATCGAGGCCCGGGATCCAACCACTTCGGGTCACTCCGAGCGGGTGGCAACGTTGTCGGTTGGTATTGCTGAAGCCGTGAATAAAGCAAAAACATCGCTGTTCAGCGGTATCCAGTTTAACTGGAAAGATCTTCAGGAAATCAAATATGCCTCCCTGTTGCACGATTTCGGGAAAATTGGTGTCAGGGAACCCGTTCTGGTCAAAGCAAAGAAATTATATGAAGGAGAGCTGGAGTTACTGAAAAGCCGGTACCTCATACTCCGTCAATCCATGAAACTGGCTTATTGTGAACAGAAGGTCCGGTATTTGCTCGACCAGTCGAGGGACAAGGCGTTACCGCTGATTCAGCAGGTTGATGCCGAAGCCGCCTCGCGTCTGAAGGAACTGGATGATTACCTCGAGTTCATTATAAAAACAAATGAACCCACCGTACTGGAATCGGCTGGTTTCGATCTGCTACAGGAAATCAAAACACGGCGCCTCGATGTGGAAGGTGTGGGTGAGCTTCCCTTCCTGACCGAACATGAAGTCAGACGACTGTCCATCAAAAAGGGCTCTTTAGGAGAAGATGAGCGACTTGAAATTGAAAGCCACGTGACCCACACGTTTAATTTCCTTAAACAGATACCGTGGACCAATGATCTGAGGCATGTTCCGAAGATTGCCTACATGCACCATGAAAAACTCGATGGCTCCGGTTATCCGCAAAAGGCGGTTTCTGACCAGATCCCCATTCAGTCAAAAATCATGACCATCTCGGATATTTTTGATGCGCTGACCGCCAATGACCGTCCTTATAAACGGGCGGTTCCGGTTGAGAAAGCGTTGGATATTCTGGGTTATGAAGTCAAGGCGAAAAAAGTGGATGAAACGCTTTTCAACCTGTTTGTCGAAGCAAAGGTGTATTCGGTCATTGAAGAAAAGCCCGCTTCCTGATCAGGAACGGGTAGGGCTTCTCAGTCCGAGATGACCCTCAGAAAAGTGTTGATTCCGCTTTGTGCCACGGCTGAAATTCCCTGGCCGGGAAATGTGGTGTCACCAACCAGATACAAATGATCATCGGGTGTTCTGGGGCTGGCCATTCTGAAAATGGTTTTCAGACCGGCTGCCGGAATGCCTCCAACCCGTCCGTATTTTCTCCCGATCCATTCTTCAAAAGTTTTTGCAGTACTCGAGAACTCCACCCGGATGTCATCCGGACCGAGTGGCAGTACCTGGCTGAGTCTGTCCCTGATGGCTGAAATGATATCGGTTTTGCGCCGTTGATACTCTGCAGGGTTGAGCGAAAACCACACCTCGGGATGCGGATCATGAGTTGATATGCTGATAGCCCGGTACCCGTCCGGGGCCCTTGATTCATCGGCAGGATGACTGGCAGAAAGAAAAACCGAGGTGCTTTCCAGCCAGGGAAGCGGTGTCTTGAAAATGAGTTGGTGATGGAGTGAATCCAGTACCGGAAAACGATCTCTGATTCCCAGATTAAGAATAAAGGCTCCCCATCCGAATGAAAAACGATCACTCAGATCTTTGAAATAGTCCGTTTGCGTTCCTTTCATCAGGTCCTGCATGTTCCAGATGGTGGTATTAGAAATCAGTTTCCTGGTCTGGTAAAGCGATCCGTCCGTGCAGGTCAGTTCAAAGCCGGAAGTGGTTCGTTTCACCTTGCTGACCTCTTTACGGTAGTGAATGGCACCTCCATTTTCACGGATGATGGATATCAGCTGATCGGGTAACTGAATGAGACCGCCTGAAAGGTAGTAATTTGGGGAATTGGTGTAAGTCAGAACCGGGGCACCGACCAGAAACTGGGTATCCGCCGAATAGGCTTGTGAGGCAATGAGCATTTGCTGATTGATAAACCGCATGAACTTCTCATTGTCTGCCAGTCCCAGATTTCTGATAACCTGTGCGGTGGATCTCATGACCCAGGGGAAAGACTTCAGAAACCTCCAGTTGTCAGGTTTTGAGAGCATCAGCCAGTCATGAAGGTTCCCCGGGGGAAAGTAGGGCATCGAGTAAGAGATTTCCCAGGCATCCTGAGCCACCTGGTAACAAAGCTGCCAGAAAGCATCCTGACCTTCAGGGCCGAATACCGAGCTGGCCTCTGAGATCCAGTCGGTCAGGTTTTCGTGGCGGACGATGGGTTGATCATCCAGCCAGACCGTCATGGGGGGCGTCAGCCGGATTTTATCCAGTTGAAGACCGATTTCCCGCTCCAGGCGACCCAGCGGCTGGAACTGATCAAATCCCATCAGGGTGGTGGCACCGGCTTCGAACCGGAATTCCTGTCTGGTGAAGGTGGAGCAACAGCCACCGGGAAGGTGATTTTTTTCGAGAATCAGCACCCGTCTGCCCGATCGTGCCAGCAGTGCTCCGGCGGTCAGTCCGCCGATGCCGCTTCCAATAATTACAATGTCCTGATGGGGAGTTGATTTCATGACTGATGAAACGTCAGATCGTAGTGGTCCTGTTCCGTTTTGGTCCCCGATCGGATGAAAAAGAGTCAGGTCTGGCTTGCTTGAGAAGGGGGGCGACGCCGGTAATCCAATCCAAGGATCAGAATGGCCAGCAGAACCAGACTGGCACCGGTAATCTGAAATGCAGACATGGATTCACCAAGAATCAGCCAGGAACTGATCATAGCCGTTACGGGTTCGGCAGTAGAAATAATCAGCACGGTTGTGGGAGGCAGAAAGGTAAGTCCGAGGTAGAAAAAGAGATAGGGAAGCAGAACAGAAATCAGGCTGAACCCGATCAGCATCAGCCAGGCTGTTGTATCCAGATTCCAGTCTGACCATTGCCAGGGAGGCTGAAAAACCGCCCAGAAAAGAGCAGCGAATCCGATGGTATAAACCAGATTCCCCCACAGATCAGACGTGGGGTCAGCATTCAGCCGTCTTCCGATGATGCTCATGAATGCAAAGCAAAAGGCCGAGGCCGTACCGATGGCGATGGCAGCAGGTCCTGCAGAGAAGAGGTCGGCACCACCGGTTCCCACCGCAAGCAGACAGCCGGAAAGGCTGATGCTGAGTGCCAGCCATTTGGTCAATCCTGCCGATTCGGTTCGGGTCAGGATACCATAAACCATCACCAGCACAGGGGCAGTGTATTGAAGAATAATGGCGGTGGATACGGTTGAGACCGAGATGGTGGCATAGTAAGTGTAGTTGGAAAAGCCAATACCAATGATACCGGCCAGGGCAAGCAAACCAAGTCGTGGCGGGGTGACCCGGAGGCTTTCCCGTCTGAAAAGAAGGATGGAGGCTGCAAAAAGAACAAAAGCAAAGCTGGACCGGGTCTGGACAACCTGCATGACTTCAATCTGATGGCTGAAGAGAAACTGGGCAGCCGTTCCTGAGATCCCCCAGAAAAAGGCGGCGAGTAAAACAAAGATCAGTCCCCGGACGGATGAACCAGAAGCCCGGAACATTAGATCAGCAGGTAGGAGGAAGACCATTTACCCGACAACCCGTCGGGTAAATGGAAAAGGGAAAAGGGCTCAGAGGCTTTTAATATAGCCGGCAATGCTGGCTTTCTTACGTGCAGCATTGTTGTGGTGAATCAGGCCGTTTTTGCTGGCCTTGTCAATGACAGAGTAAGTATCACTCAACAACGATTCTGCTTCTGGCTTCTCTTTGGTACTTAACACTTTTTTGATAAGAGTCCGCATTTTACCAAGTGCAGCGCGATTGGCTTCATTCCGTTTTGCACTCTGGCGCATCCGCTTTTTGGCAGATTTGTGACTGGGCATACGATTTCCTTGAAATAAAAGAGGTGCAAATATAGAGGATGGGTTTAAAGAACGCAATGCCGGAACCGGGTAAAAATTAACAGAACTGGGAATGAACCGATCCGGGCTGGTGAGATTTATTTCAAAAAACCAGCTTTACTCGGTATCTTCACCGTTTCGAACCATGAAAACAACGGCAAAAAAACCGACGTCCCCTCAGACCAGGAAATCTTCCATTTTAATCCGTGGTGCCCGGGTCCATAACTTAAAAAATGTAAGCCTTGAGTTACCACGTAACCGGTTTATTGTGATCACAGGGGTTTCCGGTTCCGGAAAGTCCTCCCTGGCCTTTGATACCATTTATGCAGAAGGGCACCGACGCTATGTGGAAAGCCTGAGTGCCTATGCAAGACAATTTTTGTCCCGGATGGAAAAACCCGATGTGGATTTCATCCAGGGTATTTCGCCCGCCATGGCCATTCAGCAGAAAACCAACACCAGGAACCCACGCTCCACGGTAGGGACAACCACCGAGATTTATGACTATCTGCGACTGCTGTTTGCCCGCATCGGACATACGTTCTGCTCATCCTGCGGCAGGGAAGTCAGCCGCCATTCCGCACGGGATGTGCAACAACTGGTCGCCGGACTGAAGGCAGGAACTCCCATCCGGATTGTATTTCCGCTTCATGGTCATAAGGGTAAGACTCTGGATGCAGAACTGGCTGTTCTGAAGGACCGTGGCTTTACCCGGTTGCTGGTGAAGGAAGAAGTGGTCGACCTGGAGGAACAGCCGAAGGTCAGAGCTAAGAAAGAAGATGTTTACGTGCTGGTGGACCGGTTGAAAGCCTCGCCCGGGATTCTGGCCGATAACCGTCTTTCCGATTCAGCCGAAACAGCCTTCCGGGAAGGGATGGGAAGATGTTCCGTCCTGACGGGAAACGGTGACTGGCACCATTTTTCCGATGCCTTCGATTGTGCTCATTGCAGGATCATGTATCCTGTTCCTGAACCTCAGTTGTTCAGTTTTAATAACCCTTTTGGTGCCTGTCCCACCTGTCAGGGATTCGGAAACACCATGGGAATTGACATGGATCTGGTGATTCCCGATACCACCCGGACACTGTCCGACGGAGCGATTCATCCATTTTCAACACCGGTTCATGCTCACTATCAGACTCTGATGTTGTCCTTTTGCCGGTCCGAACAGATTCCGGTGAATGTGCCGTGGTTCATGCTGGAAGAAAGTCACCGGCAAAAAATCAGAAAAGGCGGTAAAGGTTTTCTTGGTATTGATGGTTTCTTTGAGGAACTGAAGGAAAAGACCTATAAAATTCACTATCGCGTTATGCTTGCACGGTACCGGGGATACACAACCTGTCCCACGTGCAACGGCAGCCGGATCCGCCCCGATGCATTGAATATCCGTGTGGATGGAAAAACGATTGATGACATCTGCCGATTTACCATCCGCGATGGCAACCGCTGGATTCATGACCTGGTGCTTCCGGACCATGAACAGGAAATTGCCAAAACCATCCTGTTCGAATTGCGAAAACGGCTCAGGTATCTGAATGATGTCGGACTTCATTATCTCACTTTGAACCGACTGAGCAATACCCTTTCCGGCGGGGAAAGTCAGCGGATCAATCTGGCAACCAGTCTGGGCAGCTCATTGGTGGGGTCCTTATATGTGCTCGATGAGCCCTCCATCGGCCTGCATCAGAGAGACAGTGAACGTCTGATCAGGATTCTGAGGGCTTTGCAATCATTGGGCAACACCGTTCTTGTTGTTGAACATGATCCGGATATCATTCTGGCTGCCGATTATGTGGTCGACATGGGACCTCAGGCAGGAGAACTCGGTGGTGAAGTGGTGTTTTCCGGTCCGCTCAGTGATCTGATGGTAGCCCAGGGCACCCTGACCGGTGATTACCTGTCGGGCAAAAAATCGATTCCGCTTCCGGCAAACCGGCGTCCCGCTTCTGCAGAGAAACTGGTGGTGAAAGGTGCCATGCACCACAATCTGAAACGTCTGACCGTTGAAATTCCGCTTCACAATTTTGTGTGTGTGACCGGGGTGAGCGGCTCGGGTAAATCGACACTGGTTCATTCGGTGATCTATGCGGCCCTCAAAAAAGAACGCGGCGGATACAATGAAAAGGTGGGTCGGTTCCAGACCATGACCGGGTCAGAACTGATCCGGCATGTCGAAATGGTGGATCAGTCTCCGATTGGAAAAACACCACGTTCCAATCCCGTTACGTACCTGAAAATTTATGATGACATCCGTCAGCTCTTTGCCGGATTGCCGCAATCAGAATTGAGAAATTACACACCGGGAACGTTCAGCTTCAACGTACCTGGCGGTCGGTGCGAAGCCTGCCAGGGCGATGGCGTGGTGACCATCGAAATGCAGTTTCTGGCCGATATACAGCTGGTTTGTGAAGCCTGTGGCGGCAGCCGGTTTAAAAAGGAAGTGCTCGAAGTGAAACTTGGCGGGAAATCCATCTCGGATATCCTTAAACTGACGGTTTCAGAAGCCATTCGTTTCTTTGGAAAATACCGAAAGATTAAAAACCGTCTTCAGGTACTGGATGATGTGGGACTGGGTTATCTGCGACTCGGACAAAGTGCCACCACCTTGTCGGGCGGTGAAGCACAGCGATTGAAACTGGCCTCCCATCTGGCCGATGAAAAACAGGAATACACCTTGTTTTTCTTTGATGAACCGACCACAGGCCTTCATTTTGACGACATCAGAAAGCTGATTGACTGTTTTCAGCGACTGATTGACCGCGGCCATGGTCTGGTGGTTATTGAACATAATCTGGAAGTCATTAAATGTGCCGACTGGATTATCGATCTGGGTCCCGAGGGCGGAGACGAAGGTGGCAACCTGGTCATTGCAGGAACTCCTGAAACTGTGGCCACTCATCCTGAAAGTCATACCGGACGATTTCTGGGGAAATATCTGAACCGTGAACCCCGGTTTCTCTGAAAGGGGATTATGAAAGCCTTGTTGTTTGGCAGTACCGGCCTGGTTGGTCAGGCTGTTGCACTTGAAATGACTACTCACCGGGGATTTTCTCACATTTTCGCACCCGTCCGACATAATCCGGTTGCCCCGGTTCCGTCGGTTGATTACCGCATCAGCACATTTGATGAGACCACCTTCGGACCTGTCCAGTTTGATTGCGGTTTTTGCTGTTTGGGTACCACAATCAGAAAGGCCGGTTCCCGTGAAGCGTTCCGGGCCGTGGATTTTGATCTGGTTGTCCGGATGGCCAAGGCTGCACGCGAATCTGGTGTGAAAAGTTTTGCAGTCATCAGTTCCATTGGTGCAGACAAAAACTCCCGGGTGTTTTACAATCAGGTAAAAGGTGAGATGGAATCCGCACTGATTGACCTTGAATTTCCTTCCCTGATCATTCTGCGACCATCTCTGCTCTCGGGTGACCGGAACGAATTCCGTCTCGGTGAGATGATGGCTATGCCTGTTATGAATCTCCTTCCAGATAAATGGCGAACCGTCCCTGCCTCCACAGTCGCCCGTGCAATGGTCAAATCGGTACTGCAGGTTTCTGAAAAAGTAACCATCCTGGAATCAGCAGATATTCAAAAATTTAAAGTCAGAAAGTAAACCAGCCAATCAGGTCGTTTTGTTATTTTTCGGGTCTTCGCTAAAAGTTTAATTCAATCCTAATCACCCGGACCGGTGAAATCCTGTAACTTGAAAGTCGACCCGGTATCGGTGCCGGGTAAACTTTAAAAAAGGAAACCACCATGCATCCTGACTTCAAGAAACTGGTCTCTTTTCTCTTTTTCACTCTTACCGGTCTTTTTATCCCTTTTGTTGCCATGGCAAATCCGGGGGGTGGAGAAGCCAATCTGGTCATTCCAGATCTGAGCTCTGTCCAATTTCTCGGGATGGATGGCTGGACTCTTCTGGCATGGGGAATCCTGATCTGTTTGGGTGGCTATGTCTTTGGATTTATCATTTTCCGCCAATTGAAAAATGCACCCGTTCATGAATCGATGCGCGAGGTTTCCGAACTGATTTATGAAACCTGCAAAACCTATCTGATTACTCAGGGACGGTTTATTCTGATTCTCGAAGCATTTATTGCCATTGTCATCATTTATTACTTCGGTTACCTGCAGGAATTCCCTGTTGAACGCGTTCTGATTATTCTGGCCTTTACTCTGGTTGGGATTGCCGGAAGTTATGGAGTGGCCTGGTTTGGAATCAGGGTGAACACCTATGCCAATTCACGCACAGCCTTTGCTTCACTTAAGGGCGAACCGCTGCCAGTCTTCAACATTCCGCTGAAAGCAGGGATGAGTATTGGTATGATGCTCATCAGTGTGGAACTTCTGATTATGCTGGGAATTCTGCTTTTTATTCCCAATGAGTATGCTGGTCCTTGTTTTATCGGATTTGCGATTGGTGAATCTCTGGCAGCCGCTGCGCTTCGTATCGCAGGTGGCATCTTTACCAAAATTGCCGATATCGGTTCAGACCTGATGAAAATTGTCTTCAATGCCAAGGAAGATGATGCCCGGAACCCGGGTGTGATTGCGGATTGCACGGGTGACAATGCGGGTGATTCGGTCGGACCAACAGCCGATGGATTCGAAACCTATGGGGTAACCGGTGTGGCACTGATTACTTTCATAATGCTGGCTGTTCCCGATTCAGTGAATCAGGTTCAATTACTGGTCTGGTTGTTCAGTATGCGTGTTCTGATGGTCGTGACCTCTGCATTGTCCTGGGGAATTAATCATTGGTACACCAATCTGGTTTATCGCGGAAAAGATAAGATCAACTTTGAAATTCCACTGACTACCCTGGTCTGGCTGACGTCCATTCTGTCCATCGTGATGACCTTTGTGGTTTCTGCAATCCTGATCCCGGATCTCGGAGATGGATCCCTGTGGTGGAAACTTTCTGCCGTGATTACCTGCGGAACCATTGCCGGCGCTCTGATTCCTGAATTGGTAAAGGTGTTTACTTCCACCCATTCCGGACACGTGAAAGAAGTGGTCAAGGCTGCCAAAGAAGGCGGGGCCTCACTGGATATTCTTTCTGGTTTTGTGGCTGGTAACTTCTCTGCCTACTGGTTGGGTCTGGCCATAATCTCGCTGATGGGAATTGCCTATTTCGTTAGTGGATTTGGCTTTTCCCAACTGATGATCGCTCCGGCCGTTTTTGCCTTTGGCCTGGTGGCCTTCGGTTTCCTTGGTATGGGTCCTGTTACCATTGCAGTCGACTCCTATGGTCCGGTTACCGATAATGCCCAGTCTATTTTCGAATTATCCATGATTGAATCAAAACCGGGAATCAGGGAGGAACTGAAAAAGGATTTCGGTTACACGGTCGACTTCGAAAAATCTAAAATGTACCTCGAAGAAAATGATGGTTGCGGTAACACTTTTAAAGCCACTGCCAAACCCGTGCTGATTGGTACCGCTGTGGTTGGGGCCACCACCATGATTTTCACGATCATTGTGCTGCTGACCAACGGACTTTCCGAAAATCTGGCCAACCTATCGGTGCTTCACGCGCCTTTCCTGCTGGGACTGATCGCAGGTGGTGCTGTGATTTACTGGTTCACCGGGGCTGCCACCCAGGCAGTATCAACCGGTGCCTATCGGGCTGTTGAGTTTATCAAGCGGAATATGAATCTGGAAAGCACCGAAAAAGCCTCGGTCGCCGATAGCAAAAAGGTGGTCGAAATCTGTACCATCTACGCACAGAAGGGTATGTTTAACATTTTCCTAGTGGTTTTATTCAGTACATTGGCCTTTGCCTTCATTGAACCCTATTTCTTTATTGGGTACCTCATATCCATTGCCCTGTTTGGGTTGTTCCAGGCCATTTTTATGGCCGATGCCGGCGGGGCCTGGGATAACGCCAAGAAAATTGTGGAAACTGAACTGCATGAAAAAGGAACCGCTCTTCATGCAGCAACCGTTGTCGGTGATACAGTAGGTGACCCGTTTAAGGACACCTCTTCTGTGGCCATGAATCCGATTATAAAATTCACAACCTTGTTCGGATTGCTCGCTGTTGAACTGGCAGTGAGCATGAATGCAGATGGAGGCAGCACACTTACAACCATACTTGCTGCTGTTTTCTTTGCCATCTCGGTAATATTCGTGTGGCGTTCCTTCTACGCCATGCGTATTGAATCCTGATTTAAAAACTCAGTTACCCGGGCCTGACCAGCCCGGGTTTTTTATATGTATAACCATGGAGACCTTCAATGTCCTTCGCATTGACCAATCCGGTATCTCTCATTACCGGTAAAATGCCCAATGAACTGACCAGAGCAGATATTCTGACCGTGCTTGAGACCCGTCAGATCGAACGTCTGACCTTGCATTACACTGCACTGGACGGAAAGCTGAAAGAACTGAAAATACCGGTACAGAACCGGTTGCAGACCGAACGGATCCTGGCAACAGGCGAACGGGTGGATGGCTCCTCTTTGTTTAAAGGACTTGTCGATACGGGAGTCTCTGACCTTTATATTATTCCCGATTACCGGACAGCCTTTTTCAATCCGTTCGATGACCAAAGTCTGGACTTTATCTGCCGGTTTCTTGATAGGGACGGGAATCGCCTTTCCTTCGCCCATGACACCGTTCTGTTCAATGCTGCATCGCGCTTTAAACAGGTGACCGGAGATGATTTATATGCTCTGGGCGAACTGGAATTTTATCTGTTGTGGGATCACGATTCTGCTTTGTACCCTCAGGTTCAGCAGCGTGGATATCATTCATCTGCACCTTACGCCAAATCGGGCGATGTACTGAACGAAATGCTGTCCTGTATTGCTTCCATCACCGGATCGGTGAAGTATGGTCATTACGAAGTCGGGACCATCGACAAACTGGTCAGTCTGAACCCTGAGTTGAACGGAAAAATGGCCGAGCAGGTCGAGATTGAGTTTCTTCCTGCTCCAATCGCCGATATGGGCGATTATCTGGCACTTTCTAAATGGATGATCAGAAACATTGCCTACAAATATGGCATGCTGGCTACTTTTACTCCCAAGCTCGAGGAAGGGGTGGCTGGTTCCGGGCTTCATGTTCACATCGCCCGCATGCGGAACGGAAAAAACATCATGCTGGATTCCACGGGAAAATTGTCGCGTGAGGCCCGTCAACTCGTGGCAGGTCTTTGTGAGTATGCCGATTCCATTACCGCAGTTGGCAATACGGTGGCTTCTTCATATCTGCGGCTGGTTCCCGATCAGGAGGCCCCGACCCGTGTCTGCTGGAGCGATCTGAACCGGAGCGCCATGGTGCGGGTTCCGTTGGGCTGGTCAGATACCGGTGATCTATCCCGGAAAATCAATCCGTCCCAGGACGTCTCCTTTACCGATCCGGAAGGCCGGCAGACCGTTGAATTAAGAACCGGTGATGGCAGTGCCTATGTTTACCTGCTGCTGGCTGGCATTGCTCTGGCCTGCACATCCGGTGCAGAGGATTCCGAATCTGAAGAGAAGGCCGCTAAATTATATGTGAGAGGCAACATTTTTGAAAACCGGGAGGTGTGGGAAAAACTGACTCCGCTTCCGCGGCACTGCATAGAGTCGGCAAAAATATTTTCCCGGAAACGTCATTTGTATGAGGCAAACGGGGTATTCCCGCTCTCGCTGACCGACTACCTGATCAGGCAGCTTGAACAGGAAAATGATGCCAATCTGGCGCGGTTCCTTGCAGGATTGGCCCCGGAGGCCCGGTTAACGGAAACCCGCCGGACGCTTCACAAGGATATACATCTGCACTGAAACCGATCCGGTCAGATGGTGATGCCCAGGTGCTCCTCTATATCATGCATGTGGTGTGAGAGAACCTGACCGATATTGGTGTGATCGCTGAATCCAAAAATCGAGTGCTCACGGTGCAGTTGAATCACCACTGTCTTGTTTTCCAACGTTCCGGTGAGCAGAATCTGTCCCTTTTCAATTTCCCGTGTCTGATACGGATGGAAAAGCTGGAAATATCCTCTGATGGCATCCCACGCCAGGGGTTTATAGCAGAAGATCAGATGGGGAAACAGGTTCCTGGATTCCAGCATCTGTAATTCCTCTTCGGTGAGCCGGCGCGATAAATCCTTCACATGTCCTGAAATGATGTGGTCTTTGTTTCCGATGGCCTGACCCATGTAAATCTTAATCAGGTTGGTCCGGTATTCTGCGGCTGTGGGGAAGTGATGCAGTACCTGTGCCTGTACCTCATTCATATGATGGTGCTGCATCCAGATTTTTTCGTTGATGTGCTCCTTCCACCAGTCTTCATGTTCCATGAACTCATAGTGAACAAATTCGGCCGGGTATTCGCGTTTACTCAGATAGGAATTTAATCCGATATGCAGCACCCTGATCACCCCGGGTTCAAGATAGGCCGGGTCGATATGGGGCAGGCAGGGAATGATGTTTTTAAAAATCTCGGGATTTCTGAGTTTCAGCGGGGTCATGACCTCACGATAGTCGGGAATCCGTTGTTCGTACCATTTTTCCACATCGGTAATCATGGCTTCCTCCTTCAGATTGACAATAATAAAATACAATGAAACGGTAAATGGTACTGTTAAAATCAGATTAGAGTATAATTTGTGGTTATTAACCACTGTCACCAATCTGTCAGTTACCGGCCACAGTGGTTTTTTACCTGTCCGGATGGACTGGTTGCTATAATCTGATTATCCATGTAAATTAATTTTCTGAACAAAGGGGGAATTATGTACCGTATTGGGTTAATCGGAATGGGTATAATCGGGCAACGATATATCGAGATCATCACCAGATCTGGAAATCAGCTGGCTGGTGTGTCGGGGTCCTCTCAGCATTCCTCCAATGTGTACGCCGAGTTGTATGATTCGAAGCCCTTTCAAAACTGGATGGATCTGGTTCATTCTCCTGAAATTGACATCGTAATCAATAACACCCCTAATTATCTGCATTATGATGTGAACATGGAATGCCTGAAGTTGGGCAAACCCATCTATTCAGAAAAGCCATTGGGTCGGAATGTTCAGGAAACCGCCGCGATGATTGCGGCACTGGAGAAAAAACCGGTTCCAAACGTGATTAATTATAACCGGCGCGGTTTTCCCGCTCTTCGTGAAATGAAAAAGATTCTGGAATCAGGGGAACTGGGCGATGTGCTGATGATACGCGGAAATTATTTGCAGGACTGGTTGTTGTTTCCCCAAACCTGGAACTGGCGGGTTGATCCGGCAAACGGCGAGGTGTCCCGTGCGCTTTCAGATATCGGTTCACACGCAGTCGATACCAGCTTGTTTGTAACCGGGTTGAAACCGGCTGCGTTGTTTTATGAACGCCAGACGTTGATTCCTGAGCGTAAAAAACCCAACGGTGAGTGGGTGAAAATTGAGAATGAAGATTATGGCGTTTTGCTCATCCGGTTCGATTCAGGCGCTCATGGCGTTTTTACTTTCTGCCAGACGGCGCCGGGACACGTGGGTAGCGACATGTGGCTCGAAATATCATGTACCCGACGGGGAATCCGGTGGGAAGAACGAAATCCTGATCAGCTCACGTTTAAAAATTACAATGATGAAGACGAAGTGATCGAACTGGAAGACTCCAGGTATAACACCCATGGTCAGTTCGAGGTTTTCCAGGATTTCCTTGGCTGGATCGAGGGCAACGGTCCCGGGTCTGCTGCTACCTTTGCCGATGGCCACCTGCAGGTCTATCTGACCGACCTGGCGTTGGAATCGGCCCGGGATGGGGTCTGGAAAACCTTTAAGTTGTAAGGGTTAATCCGATCCGGTTAATCGGTCAGTCTGATAAATTTCCGCTTTCCGACCCGGATGATTTTTTCACCGCCCTGTCTGATCAGATAGCCGGGATCTTCCACTTTCTCTCCGTTAACCGACACAGCTCCGCCGGCCACCAGTCGTTTAAACTCACCCTTTGAGTCGGCCATTTTCTGATCGGTGACCACCGTTGACAACGGAAGGACACCCGATTCATACTGCACTGTTACAACGGGAATGTCGTCGGGAATATCCTTTCTGATGAAGAGGGTGTCGAATTTTTCCTCAGCCTGAGCGGCCGCTTCCCGATGGTGGTAAACGGATACAATTTCCCTGGCCAGCAAACGCTTGGTATTGCGCGGATCCTCTGCAATTTGCTTTTTCAGGCTGGCCAGCTGGTCGGTGGGGTAGTTGGTGCAGAGTACAAACCAATTGTAAATGGATGCATCGGGGATCGACAGTGTTTTACCGTACATATCGAACGGATCTTCGCTGATGCCGATGTAATTATTCAGCGATTTCGACATTTTTTCCACACCATCCGTCCCTTCCAGGATGGGCATGGTGAGAATACACTGGGGTTCCATTGAAAGGGTCCGCATCAGTTCCCGTCCGATAAGCAGATTGAATTTCTGATCAGTTCCTCCCAATTCAATATCCGACCGGATGGCTACGGAATCCTGGGCCTGGGCCAGCGGATAAAGAAATTCATGAAGAGAAATGGGCTGCTCGTTGTTAAACCGACGATGAAAGTCATCGCGTTCAAGCATTTGTGAAACAGTAAACCGTGCGGCCAGCTTGACCACCTCCTCAAAGGACAGCTTACCCAACCAGTCGCTGTTGTGCACAATGGAAAGCCGTTTCGGATCCAGAACGCGGGTAGCCTGCTCGGTGTAGGACCGTCCGTTTTCCCGTGTTTCCTCAAGCGTCAGCGGGGGGCGGGTTTTAGATTTTCCGGTCGGGTCGCCGATCATGCCGGTAAAATCGCCGATGATCAGGATGGCCTGATGTCCCAGATCCTGAAACTGCCGCATTTTTCTGAGAATCACCGCATGACCAATGTGCAGATCGGGGCGGGAAGGGTCACACCCGAGTTTGACGGTGATCGGTTTCCCGGTTGCCAGCGATCGTTCCAGTTTCCGGACCAGTTCCTCTTCCGGAATGATTTCGGAGACTCCCCGTCGGATCAGATCCATTTGTTCATTGATTGGAGGAAATGTCATTTTCAACCTGTTTTATGTTTCTTCATCCGGTCCAGTTCACGTTTGGATTCCCGTTCACGGATGGATTCGCGTTTGTCGTGTAATTGTTTCCCTTTGCAGACTGCCAGGTCAACCTTGACCCGTCCGCGTTCATTAAAATAGACTTTCAGCGGGACCAGGGTATATCCTTCGCGCTCAATTCTCGATCTCAGTTTCATGATTTCTCTCGAGTTCAGCAGCAGTTTCCGGTTTCGGAGCGGATCATGATTGTTGTATGAGCCCTGCTCATAGGGTGAAATGTGCATACCGAGAATAAACACCTCGCCACTGAGAATTCTGGCATAGGCATCACTCAGGTTGGCTCTGCCTGCGCGCAGAGACTTCACTTCGGTTCCCTGTAAAACGATCCCGGCTTCAAAGGTTTCAATGATTGAATACTCGTGCCGGGCCCTCCGGTTATCAACAATGGGAGGGGCTTTTTTTTCGGTCATAGCCTGCAAAGATACACCGGCTGCAGCCCGGCCTGAAATGACCGGTCGGTTGGAAACTGGCAGATTTCTAGCGATTTTTACCGTTATGGTTCAAGTTCAGACAATGAAAGAGGTCCTTTGGATGGGCTGGCGGGTGTCGGTTTACCGTCGCGTTTATGCAGCTGCCCTGAAAGAGAATCCGCAGATCAGGGCGCTGACCGATGAATTAATGGCCGTTGCTCCCGGATGGAAGCTTCGGTTGAAACATTACTTTCTGCTGGCTTGCCTGGCAGCAGACTGGGTGGCTGTGCTGCGCGGAAGACCGTTGAAAAAAAACCAGATCCAACAGCTGGCCTGGTTCAGCACGGTGGTCGCCATTGCCGACAGTTGGTTTGATGACACAACCCGGTCTGATGAATCCATCCTGTCCCTTCTGATGGGACAGCCGGTCAGTCAGACCCCGACCGATGTATCCGAAAAACTGGTCGTGCTTCTCATGTCGGATCTGCTGAAAAAGGTGGATCATTCCGACGCTTTCCGGTCGGCAGTTGTTGATTTCTGGCGGTCTGAAAAACTCTCCAGGGCCCAGGGAAACCGGCAGTTATCGGTACTGGAAATTAACCAGATCTCGGTTGATAAAGCTTATCATACCCTGCTGAGTGCGCGGTCTCTTCTTTCTGATCCCCTGACAGAAGAAGAAGCCGGGGTGTTCCGGTCCATGGCGGCCGCAAGCCAGCTCATGGATGATATTCTGGATCTGTATGATGACTATCATGCCGGACTCAGGACCATGGCCACTCATCAGCCGGATGTGGCCTCTCTTGAAGGTCTGATGATCAGGCAGGTTCGTTCCATGGTTTCTTCCGTTAAAGCTGTGAAAGTACCCACTTCCCGGCAGAAACGAACAATGGCCCTTCTGGCCTATTTTCCCGGTGTGATGGTTCACTGTCTGCGTCAGTACCAGGTCATTCAGGGCCGCCGGCGACAGATTCCGCTCGATACGGTCAGTCGTCAGCGGATGGTCTGCGATCTGGATGCCTGGGGTGTCCGGTTACGCGTTCTTCGTCAGATGATTTCCTATCCGATGGAACGGCCGGTGACCCGTCTGCGTTCCTGATAGGGTTTACCTGCACCGTTTCATATCTTTGTGCCCTTTAAAAAATACCTATGTCTACTATCCGTAATTTCTGTATTGTCGCCCATATCGATCATGGAAAATCCACGCTCGCCGACCGTCTTCTCGAATTTACCGGCGCGGTTTCGCAGCGGGAAATGAAAGCACAGCTGCTCGATGACATGGATCTGGAACGCGAAAAGGGAATCACCATCAAGGCTCACGCCATCCAGATGAAATACTGGTCCAAAAAGCACCAGAAGGAATACACCCTCAACCTGATCGATACGCCCGGACACGTGGATTTTACCTATGAAGTCTCCCGTTCCCTTGCTGCCTGTGAAGGGGCCATCCTGATCGTCGATGCCTCACAGGGAGTTGAGGCTCAGACCATTTCAAACCTGTACCTTGCCATTGATGCCGGGCTGGAAATTGTACCGGTTATCAACAAAATCGATCTGCCGGCCGCCGATATTCCTGCCGCCAAAGCCGAAGTGATCGGCCTGATTGGCTGTAAAGAGGAGGATATCGTTCCCGCCTCTGCCAAAGAAGGTATCGGAATTGAGGAAATTCTTGAACAAATCATCGATAAGGTTCCGGCTCCTGCCGATCACAGTGAAAGACCGTTGAAGGCTTTGGTCTTTGACTCAACTTTTGACGCTTTCCGCGGAGCTGTTTCTTACATCCGCGTTTTTGAAGGGACTCTCCGCCGGGGCGACAAGATTAAATCCTTCGCCACTGGCAAAACCTATTTTGCCGATGAAATCGGCGTTCTGGGTTTGCGCCGGCAGCCAACCGAGATTCTGCGGGCAGGAGAAGTTGGTTATGTGATCGGAAATCTGAAGGATGTAAAGGATACAAAAGTCGGGGATACCCTGACCAATGCTGAACGTCCGGCAACCGAAGCCGTGGCTGGTTACAAAGACGTGAAACCGATGGTCTTTGCCGGTGTTTATCCTACTAACTCTGATGATTTCGAAGATTTGAGGGCCTCGCTGGATAAGCTTAGTCTCAATGATGCCTCGCTGTTTTTCGAACCAGATACCTCTGCTGCACTCGGATTTGGTTTCCGTTGCGGTTTTCTGGGGCTGCTTCATATGGAAATCATCCAGGAACGGCTTACCCGCGAGTATGACATGGATATCATCACCACTGTACCCAACGTGGAATATCTGGTTTATACCATCGATGGTGAAGTCCTGAAAATTGATAACCCGGCCCATTTACCGGGAGTTGCCAGAATCGACCACATTGAAGAACCATTCATCAAGGCCCAGATCATTACCCCTGAAGAGTACATCGGTGCCATCATGCAGCTTTGTATCGACCGTCGCGGTGAATGGCTGAACACGGCCTACATTGGATCCAGCCGGGTGGATATGACCTTCTACCTGCCTTTGGGTGAAGTGATTTTCGATTTCTATGATCGCCTGAAATCAATCAGTCGCGGATATGCTTCTTTTGACTACGAAATTCACGGATACCGGCACTCTGAGGTGGTCAAACTGGATGTGATGCTGAACGGAGAAGTCGTGGATGCACTGTCGATGATGGTGCATAAGGATAAGGCATATGACTGGGGCAGAAAGCTGACCGGGAAACTAAAAGACCTCATCCCTCGTCAAATGTTCGAAATTGCGGTTCAGGCAGCCATCGGGGCAAAGATTATTGCCCGTGAAACCATTAAGGCCATGCGAAAAAACGTACTGGCCAAGTGTTATGGCGGTGATATTTCCCGGAAACGTAAACTGCTTGAAAAGCAGAAAGAGGGAAAGAAACGGATGAAACAGGTCGGATCGGTGGAAATCCCTCAGGAGGCCTTCCTGGCCGTTCTTGCAATGGATGATAAATAATGGAATCTGATTACAGGAACTGATTCATGTTCGGACGAAAAAAAGAGAAGAAAAAGTATAATTCGAAACTGGCAGAATGGCTAGATGCAATCATCTTTGCGGTGGTGGTGGCAGGTCTGATCAGGATCTTTTTCTTTCAGGCTTACCGCATTCCCACCGAGTCGATGGAAGGAACCCAGCTTGCCGGTGACTTTTTATTTGTGAACAATTTTATCTACGGGGCCAAAATTCCCTTTACCGACTGGCGTGTGCCCGGATTGCGGAAACCGGTCCAGGGTGATATTGTGGTTTTTATGTATCCGAAGGACAATTCGCTCGACTATATCAAGCGTTGTATTGCCGTTGGCGGAGATACCATTCAGATCATCAATAAACAGGTTTTTGTCAATGGGGTGGCCTTTGAAAATCCACCCAAAGCTCAGTTCTCTGGTGACACCCTGCTGGCAGGTATCCGTTACTTTGGAGATACCTTCCCGAACCGGCGTCCCTGGAATCCAGACAATTACGGACCGTTGTATGTTCCGAAAGAGGGAGATGTGATTCCCCTGAATGCTGAAACATTTCACCTTTACCAGGATTGTATTATCTACGAAACCGGAATGAAGCCACAGCTGAGTGGCAACACTGTCCGGCTGAACGGAAAAGTGATTGAAGACTACACGTTTACGCAGGATTACTTTTTCATGATGGGGGACAACCGGAACAATTCGGCCGACTCACGTTACTGGGGGTTTGTACCTTTTTCACACGTCAGGGGAAAGCCCCTTTTTACATACTGGAGCTGGGATCCGAACATCAGTTTTGCCAATCCAATCGATCTTGTGATGAGCATCCGCTGGAGCCGGATTGGGCGACCGATTGAATAGTGGTCGTTTCGGGGCTTACTTCCATCTGCCTTTCTGCGATACCAAATGCATTTATTGTGACTTTTTCAGCCTGACCAATACGGAGCAGGCTTCACGGTTTTACAGCGCACTGCTGGCAGAAACCGACCTTTGGTTTTCATCACAAAGTGAGATTCCTCAAGGCCCCCTCACCTCGGTTTTCTTCGGAGGGGGGACCCCCTCACTGACCGACCCTGACCAGATAGGCAGGTTTCTTGAAAAGCTGTTTGCCCACCGGCCGCCTGCTGCCGGATGTGAAGTGACCCTGGAGGCAAATCCGGGCACACTCGATCCGGGAAAACTCAGGGATTTTCGTTCGGTGGGAATCAACCGGCTTTCACTGGGAGTTCAATCGTTCGATGACCAGGATCTGAAAACCCTCAGCCGGATCCATTCAGCCAAAACGGCCATCCGGACGGTTGAAGATGCAGCAAGGGTGGGCTTTTCATCCATATCAGTCGACCTCATCTTCGGTTTACCCGGACAGGATACTGAAAAATGGAAAAAAAACCTTTCTCAGGTCATCGCGCTTCCCATTCAGCATGTCTCTGCCTACAATCTGATTGTAGAGGAGAAAACACCCTTATACCACATGGTCAGGCAGGGTTCCATTCGGGTGGCAGAAGAGGATGACTGTGCCGACATGTATGACCTGACGATCAGTGAATTGGGATCGGCCGGTTTTGGTCATTATGAAGTCAGCAATTTTGCAAAGTCCGGACACGAATCGGTGCACAACCGCACTTACTGGAGCTATCAGCCATGGCTTGCATTCGGTCCGTCTGCATGGGGATTCTGGTCCGGTTTCAGGTATAAAAATGTCAGAAACCTGAGCCAGTATTGTGAAAAGATTGAAACAGGCACGCTCCCGGCGGCAGAAAAGGAAACCATCAGTCCGGAAACGGAATTGAATGAAAGACTCATGCTGGCGGTCAGAACCACCGAAGGCTGTTCGTTGTTACCGGTCTGGCAGAATCTGAACCCTTCAGAACAGTCGGTTTTGAGGCAAAAATTCGATCGACTTCAAAAAGATGGCTATATTAACTGGTTTGAACCCGACTTGTCTGCAACCCCGGCCGGGTTGCGCTTCGGTGACTCACTGGCAACAGATTTGATGGTACCCACAAAGCATTAATTCAACGGAATACTCATGACTCATCAGATGATTAACCGGACTCTTGCTGTTCTGGTTTTAATTTATGCAACCATTCTTTATGGCCTGACGGTCAGCCCCACAGTCTCCTTTTGGGATTGCGGTGAATTTATTGCAACATCCTATACGCTCGGCGTCCCGCACCCCCCCGGATCTCCCATCTTTCTGTTGCTGGGTCGTTTATTTACCTCCATTCCATTCGTAGAGGATATTGGTTTACGGATGAATTACATGAGTGTGATTTCATCTTCCCTGACCATTATGCTCACCTACCTGATTATTGTACGGCTGATCCTGTATATGAAACCCAATCCCGATTCATGGTCCTGGGTCGATAAAGTCGTCAGTTACGGATCGGCACTCGGCGGGGCTCTGGTGTTCTCGGCCAGTGAATCGTTCTGGTTCAATGCAGTTGAAGCGGAAGTGTATGCCCTTTCCATGTTCTTTACGGCCATCGTGGTCTGGCTTGTTCTTGAATGGGCTGACCACAGTGATGAAGGGCATAATGAGCGTTACCTGTTAATTATTGCCTACATGATCGGACTGGCCATCGGTATTCACCTGCTGAACATGCTGACCATTTTCATGGTGGCTGTAATTATCTACTTCAGAAAATTCACCTTCAGCTATTCCGGATTTGCAAAGATGGTGGGTATTTCAGTTTTGGTTTTTCTGAGTATTTACCCGGGAATCATTAAAGGAGTCCCCAAATTACTCGAAGTGAATATCCTGATTAAGATCATCTCGCTGGGCGCCCTCATTTTTGGTATTTACTGGACCCATGTGAACCGGTATAAAATTGCCAACCTTGCATTACTGTCTGTGCTTCTGATCATTATGGGGTATGCGTCTTATGCCATGATTTACATCCGGTCGAATGCACATCCCCCCATCAATGAAAATGACCCTTCCACACCGGAACAGATGCTGTCCTATCTAAACCGTGAACAGTATGGTGACAGTCCCTTTTTAGAACGTCGCTGGAGCTCCGATCCGGTACACCAGCGATACTACAACATGTACGATAGTGACTGGGATTACTTCTGGAATTACCAGGTGCATCACATGTTTAACCGTTACCTGGGCTGGAATTTTATTGGACGTGAAAGTGATATTCAGGATTCCGGCGTTGACTGGACCAAGTTCTGGGCGCTCCCCTTCATATTCGGAATGATCGGAATCTGGTATCACTTTAAAGAGGACAGGCACCGGGCACTGGCCATTCTTGCCTTATTCTTTGTGACCGGTTATGCCATTATACTCTACCTTAACCAGACGCAACCCCAGCCGCGGGAGCGGGATTACTCCTATGCAGGTGCCTTTTTTGCCTATGCCATCTGGATTGGAATCGGTATTCTCGGGTTTATAGAAACCATCCGGAAAGAACTGCTCAACTCCGAAAAATTACAGAAAATCGGAGTCCCGGTTCTGGTCGGATTGGTTTTGATTTTTGTTCCCGGCCGGATGCTGGCCATCAACTACCCGGTGAATGACCGCAGTCATTGGTATGTTCCGCGTGACTATGCACGGAACATCCTTGGTGGATTGGAGAAAGATGCCATCATTTTTACCAATGGAGACAATGATACCTTCCCGCTGTGGTACCAGCAGGAAGTGGAACGATACCGCACCGATGTCCGTGTGGTGAATCTGTCGCTGCTCAATACCCATTGGTATATCCTTCAGCTGAAGAATGAAGAACCAAGGGGAGCCAAAAAGGTGAAGCTGCCTTCCCGTCACCGCGATGCTGACATCGTGGAAATCCAGCCCATGCGTTGGTTTGAAGAGGGCCGTGAAGTGGTGATTCCTGTCGATTCCAGTCGGGTTAAAGCCAGCGATCTGGGATCCCAGCCAGGTCTTGCTGTTGATTCCCTGATGCGTTTTAAAATCAATCCAACCATGAGTTACCGGGGAATTCCCCTCATCAGGGTACAGGATTTTATGATTTTTGACATCATTCAAGCCAATGAATGGGAACGACCCATCTATTTTGCCATCACCGTCCCCGAAGACAATCGGATCGGTCTGGACAATTACCTTCAACTTGAAGGGATGGTTTACCGCGTGGTACCCTCTAAAGGCGGAAATCCGTTCGATCGCATTTACGCAGAGAAAATGAAGAAGAACCTGTTGGAAAACTACGCGTTTACCAATCTGGATATGGAAAATGTCAGATATGATGACAACATCAGGAAAGTGGTGCAGAACTACCGCAACCTGTTCCAGAGACTGGCCTTCTATTACATGGATGCAGGCGATACCAATTCGGCCGTCGAGCTTACACTGGCCATGCGCGAGAAAATGAGTGAGACCAACGTTCCCTTTGAAGATGCACGCGGCCTGATCAATGCTGCAGAGGTCCTGAGCACACGACCCGAGCATGAGACCATTGCTGAGGAGTACAACCAGATGGCTGAAAAGCTTCTCCGCGAGAAAATCAGTGATCCGATGGGAACCGATCCGGTCAACCTCATTCTGTTAGAAAGACTCTATACGGGACAGGAACGCTGGAGTGAGGCCGCCACGGTCGTTGAGCAAATGCTTCAGATGTACCCGAATCAGCCATCCCTGAAGAGCCGGATGAATGACTATCGGACCAAAGCCGGGCTTCCGCCGGTACCCTGATTGGTACCCAAACGTACTGAATGGCTTTTTTTTCGATTATTATTCCCCATTTCAGCGGAATAGACATTCTGACGGATTGTCTGGATTCCCTTTACAGGGCATCCGGACAGTTCGAAGTGATTCTGGTAGATAATGGGTCCGCAGATGACTCGGTGTCTGTCGTCCGTACGAAGTTCCCCCGGGTCTTGATTCACGAACCCGGTGAAAACCTGGGGTATGCTGGCGGTTGTACAGCCGGTGCTGCCTTTGCCAAGGGTGACTGGCTGGTGTTTCTGAACAACGACACCATGGTCGATCCTGAGTGGTTGATTCAGCTTGAAACAGCCATTTCCCATAATCCCGATGCCACCTGCCTTCAGCCAAAAATCCTTTCACTGCAAGCCCATCGTGCCGGAAGGTCGGTGTTTGACTATGCCGGGGCAGCCGGCGGACGGCTTGACTGGCTGGGTTACCCTTTTGCCTGGGGAAGGGTGATGGATTCCATAGAAAAGGATGAAGGTCAGTATGACCATTCCCAGCGTCTTTTCTGGTCAAGCGGAACTGCCATGGTAATTCGTCGGCAGGAAGCAGTGCAGCTTAACTTTTTTGTCCCCGCATTTTTTGCCCACATGGAGGAAATCGATCTCTGCTGGAGGCTTTTGTCGGCCGGTGGTCAGGTGATATCAGTTCCGGCCAGTGTGGTCTGGCACCTTGGTGGGCAGACACTCGCCCTGGGACATCCGCGCAAAATGTATCTGAATCACCGGAATAACTGGCTGATGGTCATAAAGAATACACCTGTTCCTTATCTGGTCATGATTTCCCCGTTCCGCATCCTGCTCGACCTGCTGGCGGGTCTGTCCTATTCGAAAAAGCAGGGTTGGGAAGGGTTTAAGATCATTCTGCGTGCATGGAAATGGTTATGGACCAACCGGAAGGTTCTGGCAGATTTGCGAAGGCAAAACCAGTCTACCATCCGCTGGAAGGGTTTCCGGCGTGTTTTTAAGCAAATGGACCCCGTTCCGGTGGTGGTCCGGCGGGCGTTGCAGGCAGGTAAGGTTTTTTAATCGGTGATTCGGAAGTATATTTGCAGGCAGGAAATCCAGTATGAAACCTTTTACTTTCTCTTCTGAAGATCTGAAACAGATAACAGCTGTCCTCGGTGTGGAACCGGTTGTGATGGGTGATAACGTCCGTTTCGAGGTCAATCATGCCGATCCGACCCGGAAACTGACAGTGGAAGTTTACTCAGGTATCCCGATCGGATCCGAAACCGGAACCCTGGTCTCGGTCTACACCATCAATTCACACCTTCAGCTTCATTTCTGTACGGGATTCGTTGTGAGTGAAATGTGTGAAGAAGTAACGTTTGTTGCAGAAGACGGACAGAAAGTTTCCGGACTGATTATTGAGAAGCAGGGGGGATGTTCGCTGTTCTGCAATGTTAATCGTGATGTGCTTTCCGGTGACTTTACCCAGATGGCACCCGAAGTCATGATGAGCAGCATTGCACTTTCCCTCACCGAACACATTCTTCAGAATCCGCCCGATTCCGGAAAGTAACCGGTTTGGCAACCATCCGACTATTCATTGACCACCCCAAACCACCGGCGATTAAAAAACGGTTGCTTATCAGGCAGGCCGGTGATGTTTCGCTGCATGAAAAAGTATCCTGGGAGTCGGTGAATATCATTCTGACCACCGATGAGTCCCTGCTGGCCATGAACCGTACCTATCTGCAGCATGATTATGAAACCGATGTGATTTCCTTCGGTCTGCACGAACCCGGCAAACCGGTGGTTGGAGAAATTTATATCAGTCTTGATCAGGCACGGGTTCAGGCAAGGGAATACAAGGTTCCGGTGGCACAGGAAATCAGTCGCCTGGTGATTCACGGAGCCCTGCATCTCTGCGGATACGATGATCAAACAATTTCCCAGCAGGAAATCATGCGGAAAAAGGAAGAATTTTACCTGACGAAGGTTCCTGATTGATGATTAACACCAACCCCATCACCGATCCTGCCGGAACATCCGGATTCCGGATCTTCAGTGAGGCCGAACGGTCCATGATCCCGCTTGAATTTCAGGGATTTATGATCAGTTTATCCAGTTCAGGTCTGATTTCAGCCGAGGAAACCGAAATCCTGATGGAGCGTCTGATGGCTGAAAATGAAATGATCTGGTCTCTGGAGGACCTGAAGAACCTGGTCAGTTCGGTTTTGTACGAGCGGCTTGGGCCCGGGGGAAGGTCCATCCGGATGATCGGAAACGAAGACAGTCCGAATTAATTTCTCCCATTTATTGTTACCCGGGTACTAACTCAATCTTTTATGCCAAAATCTCTGGTTATTGTCGAATCTCCGACAAAAGCAAAAACTATCAGCAAATACCTGGGCAAGGACTATATCATCGAGTCCTCGGCTGGTCATATTAAAAACCTTCCTGAACGGAAACTCGGAATCAATGTGGATTCCGGATACACGCCCGAGTATGAGACCATCAAGGGCAAAGCGGATGTCATTAAAAAAATAAAAGATGCTGCTAAAAAAGCCGACCAGGTCTTTCTGGCCACTGACCCTGACCGGGAAGGTGAGGCCATCGCCTGGCACCTGGCAAAGGAAGTTGGAAAACCGGACTCGTCCATTCACCGGGTACTTTTCCATGAAATCACCCGTGATGCCGTTATTGAAAGTATCAGCAATCCCATCCGGATCGATGACAAACTGGTAGAGGCTCAGCAGGCCCGCCGGGTGATGGACCGTATCGTTGGCTATCAGGTCAGTCCGTTTCTCTGGAAGGCCATTTATCGTGGGTTAAGTGCAGGAAGAGTGCAGACCGCCGCCTTGCGCCTTCTGTGCGAACGGGAAAAGGAAATTTCGGCTTTTGAGACGAAAGAATATTGGTCCTTCACCGGATTGTTTAAAACCCAGACTTCGCCTGCCTTTCCAGCCAAATTGTTTAAAATTGACCAGCAGGCACCAGACATTCCGGATGAAGCGGCAGCTTCCCGCCTGAATGATGCCATTCTTGCTCAGAGCTACCAGATCGGGTCTGTGGAAACCCGCGAAGTTCGCCGGAATCCGGGTGCACCGTTTATTACCAGCACCCTTCAGCAGGATGCCTCGAACCGTCTGCGGTTCTCGACGAAAAAGACCATGTCGGTGGCTCAGCAATTGTATGAAGGTGTTGAACTGGATTCTGGTGAGGTTGTCGGTCTGATCACCTATATGCGTACCGATTCGGTCCGGGTCAGCGAGCAGGCCATCCAGGCTGTCCGTTCCCATATTGCCACTGCCTATGGGGTGGAATATCTGCCGAAAAGTCCACGTCAGTATAAGACAAAGAAAAGTGCACAGGATGCCCACGAAGCCATCCGGCCCACCAGCCTGAATCTTGACCCGAAATCGGTTAAAAAATCGCTTACAGCCGATCAGTTCAAACTGTATGAACTCATCTGGAACCGGTTTGTGGCCAGCCAGATGGAATCTGCCCGGTTTGATCAGACCACGGTGGATATTACCGGCGGACCCTTTCAGTTTCGTGCAACCGGCCGTGTTACCCGGTTTTCCGGATTTCTGGCCGTGTACGGAGATGTGGCAACCGAGAAAGATTCTGAACCGGATGACCAGAATACAGAAAACGGGTCCCTGCCAGCCGGTCTGACATCCGGTCAGCGGACCCAGTTGACGGGTCTGACTCCCAAACAAAACTTTACAAAACCACCCGCCCGATATACCGAGGCGAGTCTGGTGAGTGAACTGGAAAGCAAGGCCATCGGACGCCCTTCAACCTATTCGAGTATCATCTCAACCCTGATTGACCGAAAGTACGCCGAACTGAAAGAGCGGAAGTTTCAGGCCACCGAAATCGGTATGAATGTTTATGATATTCTGGTTACAAGTTTTCCAGATCTGTTCAGTTACGATTTTACAGCCCGGATGGAAGAGTTTCTGGATGAAATCGCCGAAGGTAAGAAACAGTACAAGGCTGTTCTGGACGGATTTTATCTGCCTTTACAAAAGCAGTTGGAAGGTCTGAAAAAAGAGGTGACCTCGATCAGACAACAAATGACTGAGTCATCCGATGTGATTTGCGATAAATGCGGCTCTCCCATGATTATCCGATGGGGTAAAAATGGGAAGTTTCTGGCCTGCTCCAATTTTCCGGCATGTAAAAACACCCGGTCTCTCACAGAACCAACCGCTGCCGAAACGCCAAAAGAAGAACCTGAGTACATTGGACGCGCCTGTCCGACCTGTCAGAATCCGCTGGTCAAAAGGAAGGGCCGGTTCGGGTTGTTTATTGCTTGCTCCACCTACCCGGTTTGTAAATACACCGAACGGATAGAAGCCCCGGCTGACTCACTGATGCCATGTCCATCCTGCGGGAAGGGAACGGTCAGGGAAAAGAAAAGCCGGAAAGGAAAAATCTTTTACGGATGCGATAATTACCCGGCATGCGATTTTGCTCTGTGGGACAAACCGGTTCCGGGAGCCTGCCCATCCTGTGGACATGGCTACCGCCTGCTGAAACGTTCAAAAACAGGTGATCAGATTTTGTGTCCCCAGTGTCAATCGTCTGAACCTGCACCTGCCTGAGGTTCCGGTGGGTCTTGATTCATCTGATCGTTTGAGCTATATTGAAGCTAAACAAGAACGGCTGGATGAGAAACTTCCTTCCGAAATTCCTTCGCTATCTGCAGGTTGAACGGAATTATTCCGGCCACACACTGATTGCATATCAGACCGACTTGGACCAGTTTATCAGCTGGCTCGAAACTGAAAATCACTCTCTCCACATACATGAAGTGACTCTCTCAGACCTGAGAGGGTATCTGGCTTCATTGTTTTCATCGGGCCTTTCCAGAAAAAGTATCTCACGCAAGGTTGCATCCCTGCGGGCCTTTTTCAGGTATGCCCGTCGGTCCGGATCCGTTTCGGTAAACCCGGCTGTGTCCCTTTCTTTTCCCAAAACCAGTCGCAATCTGCCCGAATTTCTTTCGGAAGAGACCATCACCCGGCTGATGGCCCAACCAGATGTCACCCACTGGATGGGGCTTCGGGACCGGCTTGTTCTCGAACTGTTTTACTCCACTGGTATCCGGTTAAGTGAACTGACCAATCTGAAAATATCGGATTATGAGCCTGCCCACCAGACAATTCGTGTGTGGGGAAAAGGATCAAAAAACCGGATTGTTCCGGTGGGAACCTCCTGTGCACATCTGTTGTCTGAATGGATGGTCAGCCGTCAGTCCATCGGGTCCGGAACGGACCGGATGTTTGTGACTGATAAGGAACAACCTGTTAATCCGGGATTCATTCAGCGTTTGGTTAAAAAGTATCTGTTACCGGTCACCGAGGTGAAAAAGAAAAGTCCTCACCTGCTGAGGCACACGTTTGCCACCCATATGATTGACCATGGTGCCGATCTGAGAGCGGTTAAGGATTTTCTGGGACATGAATCCCTGTCAACGACTCAGATTTACACTCACGTCAGTGTGGAAAGACTGAAATCTGTTTATAAACAAGCACATCCTACAGCAACCCATGATAAGGAGACTCTATGAATACGTTTCTGACTGCCAGACATTTCAACGCACGCGAAGACCTGAAAAATTACATCATGGATGCAACGGCAAAACTGGAAAAGTACTATGATGGAATCATTGACTGCCGGGTAACTCTCGATTATGAACAGAATGAAAAACACAATGGCAACCGGACAAAAATCGTTGAAATCAAAGTGACGGTTTTTAATCAGATTATGAAATCAAAGGAAACATCCGAGCATTTTGAGGTGGCGGTAGATGCAGCCATCGATGATATTATCAAGCAACTGAAGAAATACAAAGAAACCCACCGGGCCCACTGAGCCGCCCGGACTGAAATATTCACTTTTACATGGAGCAGGCACCACTGGTGCCTGTTTTTTTATGAAACTGGGACCTCTTATCCGTCGTCAGGAAATCACAGTCAGGTTTTTGGCCGATCGGTTGGTTCACCGGCTCCGGGTTCCCCTCGAGCAGGTGAATGAAGTTGATGCATCAGCCAAGACGATCAGGGAACGCGAAATCCACAGACCCGGACTGGCCCTGGCTGGCTTTACCGACCTGTTTACCTATCACCGGGTCCAGGTGCTCGGTAATACTGAATGCCGGTTTCTGAATAAACTGAACCCCGAGCAGCGGCGTCAGGCGTTCAGCACCCTGCTTGCCTACGAGATTCCCTGTATCATCATGACGGATTCCAATAAAAACACCGACTATCCCGAGTTAACCGAACTGGCGACCGAGAAGGGGATTCCCCTGTTCACAACAACTTATGAATCCTCCAAACTGATTTACCTTGTCACCGACTTTCTGGATGATCAGTTTAGTCCGCAGCAATCGGTACACGGGGTATTCCTTGATGTGTACGGGATCGGAATTCTTATTACCGGGCGCAGCGGGATCGGCAAGTCAGAGATTGGTCTGGACCTGATCGAGAGAGGCCACCGGCTGGTTTCTGATGACGTGGTCATGATTACCCGTAAAGGAGAAGGCATCCTGATGGGCAGTTCCAACAACATGGTCCAGCATTTTATGGAAATCAGGGGAGTTGGAATCATCGACATACGGTCCATTTTCGGGGTTCGTGCCATCCGGTTCCAGAAACGGGTTGAGATTGTTGTTGAATTGCTTGACTGGAATCCGGATGAGGAATACACCCGCACCGGGCTCGATACCGTCTATGCCGAGATTCTCGGGGTGAAAATACCAAAAATTGAACTGGCCATTTTTGCCGGGAAGAATGTAACGGTTATCCTCGAAACAGTAGCCCTGAATCACCTGCTGAAACATTATGGCTATGATTCTGCCCAGGTTTTTGCCGATAAACTTCAATCTGCCATCGAAAGGAAAACCAGAGTAAAGGCAGGAGAAGAGCCCGACCGGACCACCGAATACTTTGAACATGATTTCGAATAAGGAACCATATGCTGTTCTTATGCGTTTGATCACACCATCTTGTCAATGAATTGATTATCAGGGATTTGGCACATAGATTTAGCAGTCTGACCGTTCCGCCAAGACATAAAAAATGTTCAAAAAAACAGGTAAATACATACTCGATCCGCACACCCTGCAGTTGGTGGAAGTCCGCAGGACTTTCTCTCACTACCTCTTTTGGTTCGGGTTGATTCTGTTTACCTCCTCCATTCTGAGCACTGCAACCCTCTATCTGTTCGGCGATGTTCTGGAAAGCGAGTATTCACGCAGCCTTAAGGTTGAGAATGAATCGCTCCGGCAGCAGATCGGAAAGTTTGCCGAAAAAATTGCCTCTTTTAATTCGGTGGTATCCAATCTGGCCAGCAAAGATGAGCAATTGCGGGTGCTGGTCGATTTACCTAGTCTGGACCAGGATTCCAGAAAGGCCGGAGTGGGTGGTACTTCTGAGAATCAGATGGTAACCGGCGATGTGGATATTGATAAGATGCTCAATTCCACCCGTCTGGCTCTGGATCAGATTGACAGGCAACTGCAGATACAGAAAGAATCTTACGATCTGATCTACCAGCAATACAAATTAAACAGTCAGTATTTTGACAACTTCCCTGCATTGAAACCAGCACGCGGAAGACTGACCTCTGGTTTTGGGTCCAGGATTCATCCGATCTATAAAATTCAGCGGCCTCATCAGGGAATCGATATTTCACTTCCGAGGGGAACCCCGGTTTATGCCACCGGAGGAGCAACCGTGGATTTTGTGGGAGGCAACCCAAGAACCGGATACGGCCGGCTGGTGATTCTCGACCACGGATTCGGACTCAAGACTTATTACGCCCACCTTTCAACCGTGGCAGTGAAGAAAGGCCAGAAGGTTAAACGTGGCGATGTCATTGCTTACTCGGGCAACACCGGTGTGTCCACTTCACCGCACCTGCACTATGAAGTCCATTGGAACCGGAAACCTCAGGATCCCTCTTTATTCTTCCTCAATGATCTCGACCCGATCGAATACGCCATCGCTATTCATCAGGCCGATAAAGATCGCCCCAGCCTCGACTGATTTCCCTTTCTGATGGTATTGTGTTTGCAGTTCCTCTTTTGTATTTTCGCGCAATTTCACGCCCCTGTCATTAAACGAGGTACCCATGTATTGGACAATGGAACTGGCTGCCCATCTGAACGATGCCCCCTGGCCATGCACCAAAGCTGAACTAATCGATTTCGCCTATCGGACCGGTGCCCCATATGAGGTTATTGAGAACCTTCAGGCCCTGGAAGACGATGAGGAAGTTTATGAAAACATGGAGGAAATCTGGCCGGACTTTCCTACCAGCAGTGAATTCTATTATTCCGACGAAGACGAATATTAAGTCCTTTCTCATGCACGGACCCATTTCCTGGCGGTGATGGGTCCGGCTCCAACCATTTTGTTAAAATCCTTCTTCACACTCCTTCTGGTCGTCTGGATTATACAGGAATCCCTGTTGGCCCAGGTGCCCGATTCGACTGGCAAACAACTCATTCTGAGAGTTGATTTCGAAGGAGTTAAAAGCATCGATGAAGATTTCCTTGCAGGAAACATCCAGACCAGACAGAATTACTGGCTGATTAATAAATCGGTAAAACCCGGATTATGGCTTTACCGAACCTTCGGCTTTATTTTTCCTGAAACCCGTTTTTCTTCACTGAATTATGTCGGGAACTATTTCAGGAACAATTTTGGTGAAGCGCCCATTTATTTCTCAGATATCAATCTGGCCGACGACCGCTCCTATCTTGAGCAGTACTACAGGTATCTGGGTTTCTTCCGGATCCGTGTGGATACGGCGACCGTGCGTTCTCCCGATGGTGTAAAGGTGACATTCCGGATAAACGAGGGGCCGCAGGGCAAACTTGAAACCATCCGGTACGACCTCCCGCAGAAGGATGAGGCACAAATTGCCAGGGTGGTCTACAACAACCAGATTGTTAAGGAAGGCGAACCCTGGTCCGTTTTTAAAATCCGTGATGAACGCGCCCGGATTCTTTCTTCCCTTCAGGAAAAAGGTTACGCATTCACACAATCCGACTCGATTACAGTGGTGGCCGATACCACAGGCTTTCCTGACATTTCCCTTACGCTCGTCGTCAGGCCCAGTTCTAAAAGTGTGGTGGCTGGCCAATCCATGACCATCTATACCAACAGCATCGATTCTGGTGAACGGTTGCGTGATACCCTGTCGGTCAATGGAATCAGAATCAGGACAACCAGCAGCAGAGAGCTTAAACCTGATATTATTACCCGGCATATTGATCTGGAATCGG
This sequence comes from Bacteroidota bacterium, assembly GCA_013360915.1. Lineage (NCBI taxonomy): Bacteria > Pseudomonadati > Bacteroidota > Bacteroidota bacterium. The sequence goes on along the minus strand of JABWAT010000001.1, from coordinate 741,532 downwards.
GCGAGTTGTTTTCTCCGGGACGGCGGGTTAACACCCTGCGTAATCTGAATGAATTGGGTGTTTTTAACTCGGTGAATGTTTCGATTGATAGCCTGGCCTATGATCGGGTAAACGACCAGTATGAGGTGTATACAGCCTACACCATGCAAATGGCCCCCAAACATGAAATCCGCCCGCAGATTCGGTTAGATGATAAAAGCGACGGTTCTTTCGGTTCGGATCTGATCTATACCAATAAAAATATATTCAATGCTGCCGAAAACCTTCGCATCAGTGTGGGGGGGAGTGTTCAGATTCCAGCCTCACTCACCGGGAATAAAACTGAATACAGTGAGTGGAGTGTGAATGGCGGTATCGATCTTAATTTTCCCTATTTCATGGGAACCTCCAATCGCTCTCAGATTTCTGCAAGATGGCAGCAAGCGTCGAAAACGGCCCTGCAGCGTGCAACCAACAAACGCGAACCCTATGACCTGACCATCATCACCACCGGTCTTCGCGTTCAGTGGCGGCATGCGGAATACACCCGCTCCTACATCGATATCCTTGAAGTGAACTGGGTAAAGGCAGGTAAGTCTTATTTCACCACCCTGACCGATGACCGGCGTTTGCGGGAACCTTACGTGAACAGCGTGTTCCGCTGGACCACCCAATGGCTGAATACAAACATCATCGAAAGAAATTATGGCGGCAGCCAGGAAATCTCTCTTGAAGAATCCGGCTTGATTCCCAGACTTTTGAGTACCACGGTTGATAAGTCGGATGTGCAGACATCGGAAGATGGTCAGACCGGCCGGATTTTTGGTGTCAACTATTATCAGTACCTGAAGTTACAGACCGATCTGCGTTGGTACATCCCAGTCACCACCACAGATAACTATGCGTTTAAGCTCGTATTGGGTTATATCACACCTTATGGTATTTCGAAAGATACCCCCGAAATCAACCGGTTCTTTGGTGGAGGAATCACCAGTCTGAGGGGCTGGCTTCCCACCGAACTTGGACCGGGAAGTCTACCAAGATCAGCAGCCGACAGCACCTCCCGGGGGTATTTTGATATCAAACTCGAGGGATCGGTCGAATATCGTAAAAAGTGGAATTCAGACTGGGGATATGCCTTGTTTGTGGATTACGGTAACCTGTGGAATCGGGAAGGAAAACCGGGTTCGTTCACTTTTAAGAACCTCTACCGGGAAATTGCAGTGAATTACGGTGTGGGAATCCGGTATTTTCTGCCTATCGGGCCCGCCAGACTCGATTTTGCCTGGAAAGCCTGGAATCCATCGGCACCTGCCGGTCAGCGGTGGTTACCTTCCACCTACCGTCTGAATGATCCCGGTGGCTTTTTTGACCAGATGTCGTTTTATATCGGCATCGGTCACTCGTTCTGATCGTTTTCAGTAGGACCGGTTTACAATGAACCGGATCAGGTTTGTGAAGGCAGAACGTGCCTCGCTGTCCGGAAATTTCATCAGTTCATCGGTCGCCTGCTGTGCATACCTGCCTGCAACCTCATGTGCATACCCGATTCCGTTCTTATCGATGATAAACTGACGGATTTCTTCAAAATCGGCCACCTTTTTTGCCAGCCGGATTTTTCGCCGGATCCGGTTCTGCTCATCGGCAGGGGAACTTGCCAGGGCATAAATGAGTGGCAGGGTCATTTTCTTTTCTTTCAGATCGAGTCCGGCCGGCTTACCGGTTCCCCCTTCGGTAAAATCGAGCAGGTCATCGCGTATCTGAAACGCAATACCCAGGTAACTTCCAATGGTTCGCAGTCTTTCCAGAATCTCGGGTGAGGTGGTGTTACTGAGGGCCCCGATTTCACATCCGCTGGAAATCAGGCTTCCGGTTTTTCCCTGAATGATTTTAAAATAGACTTCTTCGGTTGTGTTCAGCATCCGGCTTTTTTCAATCTGAACCAATTCACCTTCAGACATGTCCCTGACGGCCCGGCTTAGAATGGTTAACTGGTCATAGTCACCGTTGTCAAGGGAAAGAAGCAATCCGCGGGAAAGCAGGTAGTCCCCGATCAGAACGGCGACTTTGTTTTTCCATAGGGCGTTGATACTGGGGACTGCGCGCCGCATATCGGCATCATCCACCACATCATCATGAACAAGAGTGGCAGTATGAAGGAGCTCGACCAGGATGGCACCGCGGTAAGACCGGTCATTCACGCCTCCGGTCAATTTTGCCGATAGGAGAACCAGTGCAGGACGAATCCGCTTACCCTTTTGCTGAAGGATGTACCGGATAATTTCTTCGAGCAGGGAAGATTTGCTCTCAAGATAGGAACTGAACCGGGTATGAAATTCCTGCAGTTCGGGTTCGATAGGTCGTAATATTTCCGAAACAGAACTCATATCAGGTTGTACTCCGCAAACCAGCCTGCTTCCGTTTTTGTATGGCAGCAGATATCACAATCGAAATTTCGTAAAGAATCATCATTGGCACAACCAGGAAAATCTGTGAGATTACATCTGGGGGGGTGAATATTCCTGCCAGTACCACCACGATGAAGTAGGCATACCGCCGGTAATGTTTCATAAAGTTGGGAGTGAGCAGACCCAGATGACTGAGGAAATAGGAAACCATCGGGAGTTCGAACAACAATCCGCTGGCCAACATAATCTGAACAATAAAGGACATGTACTCATCGGCTGCCAGATTGTTTACAATGGAGGGAGAACCAAAGGACATGAAAAACTGGACAGAGTAGGGAATGATCAGGAAGTATGCAAAAGCGACCCCTGCCAGGAAACAAAAACTGGAGAAGGCAACAATTGACCGGATGTACTTAATTTCCTTCTGGCGCAGGGCAGGATACACAAACCGCCAGATTTCATAGAGCACATAGGGGATACCCAGCACAAGGCCAGAGAAAAATGACACCTGAAGGTAAAGCATAATCTGCCCGAAAGGCTTCAGGTTCTGCAGCATTACAGGGGTTGAAAGCTGATGCAGTGGCCTTAGCAGTATGTCATTGACAATAAAATCGGAAAAATAGAAACAGACCCCAGAGGTTACCAGAAGGGCAATAAAGGATCGTACAAGAGTCCATCTCAGGGCCTCGAGATGAGTGAGGAAGGAACCGGTCTGTTCTCCCGATTCCTGTTCCTGATCCTGTGGCTGGCTCATCCGGGATTAACCGATCTCCGGATGAATCGGGAAAGTGCGGCAGAGGTCGGCCACTTCACCCTTGATTTTTGAAAGGGTGGCATCTTCCTGCCAGGAAAGAATGGCCCGATCAATCCAGTTAGCCACCTGCTTAAAATGATCCTGACGAAAACCGCGGGAGGTCATGGCAGGAGTACCAAGCCGGATACCACTGGTAATAAACGGTGATTGAGTATCGAAGGGAACCATGTTTTTGTTAACGGTGATTCCTGCTTTTCCCAAGGCTATTTCGGCATCCTTGCCGGTGATATTTTTATTCCGCAGATCGATCAGCATCAGGTGGTTATCGGTTCCGCCCGAGATGATTTTATATCCCTTCTCAACCATGGCACCAGCCAATGTTGCGGCATTGGCCTGAAGGGCACCTGTATAGGTTTTGAATCCGGGTTGAAGGGCCTCGTGGAAGGCAGCTGCCTTTGCAGCAATGATATGCATCAGAGGTCCGCCCTGAATTCCGGGCATTACTTTCGAATCAAGAATTTCGCTCATCATTTTAAGACGACCACTCTTGGGCATGGTGATTCCAAACGGATTCTCGAAATCGGAGCCCATCATGATGATTCCGCCACGTGGACCTCTCAGAGTCTTATGCGTGGTACTGGTCACGATGTGACAATGGGGAAGCGGATTTTTAAGACGTCCGGTTGCAATAAGACCAGCGGGGTGAGCAATATCGGCCCAGAGGAAGGCGCCCACTTCGTCGGCAATTTTCCTGAAGGTCTCATAATCATAATCGCGGGAGTAGGCGCTGGCCCCAACAATGATCATTTTGGGGCGATGTTTGATTGCCTGATCCCGCACCGACTCCATATTGATCCGGCCAGTGGTTTCTTCTACACCGTAGGAGACGACTTTATAGAGCTGTCCGGAAAAATTCACGGCGGATCCGTGTGTGAGATGGCCGCCATGATTCAGGTCGAGGCCCAACACGGTATCGCCTGGCTGAAGCAGTGAAAAATACACGGCCATGTTGGCCTGGCTTCCCGAATGGGGCTGAACATTCACATAGGCTGCACCAAACAGCTTTTTTAAACGCTCACGGGCCAGATCTTCGGCCACATCTACCCACTCACAGCCTCCATAGTACCGTTTACCAGGATAACCCTCTGCATACTTATTGGTGAGCTCGCTTCCGGCCACTTCCAGCACCTGTCTGGAAACAAAATTCTCTGAGGCAATCAGTTCGATTTTTTCGGTCTGACGGGTGATTTCGCCCTGTATGGCCTTATATAATTCCGGATCAAAACTCATCAGTGTGCTCATGGGTCCTCTGTTTGAATGGGAATGGAAGGGAAATTTTTAACCGGGAAGTTCGATTTTTTCGACCCGGCGGGTATGACGTCCACCTTCGAAATCGGTGGACAACCAGATATTAACAATGTCGAGTGCTGTTGGTTTATCCAGAAAGCGGGCGGGAAGAACCAGAATATTTGAATTGTTATGCTGACGTGAAAGAGCAGCAGTTTCACGATTCCATACCAGCGCAGCGCGGACTCCTCTGAACCGGTTGGCGGCAATACTCATTCCGATGCCGCTTCCGCAAATCAGAATACCGCGTGAAACTTGGCCAGATTGCAATTCACGGCAGAGTGATTGCGCAAAATCGGGATAATCAACCGACTCGGTTCCTGATGGACCAAAATCCCGGATCGGTTGCCCGGTCCGGGAAAGGTCGGCTATCAGGAAAGATTTCAGGTCAACCCCGGCATGATCCGAGGCAATTCCGATCATAATTTTGGAACGGTGACCGTTTCACCAATCCATGCATAGCAACCTGAATTGATGTTGATGACGTCGCCCGCTTTTTGCTGGCGAAGGAAATAGTCTTCCTTGGTCGGGTAAAGATTGCTGCGTTTATTGGCTTGGATCCGGTTTTTAGCCTCTCCTGCTACCGATTCATCTACCCGGGCTGCATTCAGATAGGCTTCTTCAATGGCCAGATAAACCACCTTGTCAGAAAACTCAATTTTCGTCCAGCCACCCTTTTTTCCAACACAATCAGCAACAGCCGCTTCATAGGCTTGACCAATCAGGATGTAGGCACGTCCGAGATTTTTATCAATTTTTAGAGCCCGGCGTGCATAGTCACGTGCCTGCGACCCTTTTTCAAGGTTTACGTAAGCCTGAGCAATGTTCAGGAGGTCTTCCTTGGTTTCTTCCGCTTTCAGAGCTTTCTGATAGGAACCGATGGCCTCGTTGTATTTACCAAGACTGTAAAGGGTTTTTCCCTGCAGACGGTAATTGGTTGCGGAAGGGTCAACAGCAATCAGCTGGTTGATGTACTCAATTGCTTTTTCATCTTCCTTCATGGAATCGGCATACAGCTTATAAAGGGAGAGGAACAATTTTTTGCGTTTTTCGGGATCCTTTTCACCTTCAAGGGCCTTTTTATAAACCTCAATCAATTGCTCAGGATTGGCAATGGCACTCAGTTCATAGCGGAGGGTTTGTGCTGGCTCAGGCTTTCCTGCAGCTTCATAGGCATCAATCAGGGAAGAGTAAAGGTCAATGGTCTCCTGAACCATTTCCTTCTGGATCATAAGACGGCCGCACATGACTGCATACGCAACATCCACTTCGGCCGGATTCATGGCAATACCAGACTGATAGTTGGCTATGGCGCTATCCGCATTTTTGTAATAGGTTTCGAAGTTGAAGCCCTTTCTAAGCCAGAAACTCTGTGCTTTATCGGGGGTATAGAAACGGCCAAGATCCAGAACGATCATGGATGAATCGAGATAGGGCGCTCTTGCTTCAGGGGCCAGTGTGGAGTCGAGGTAAACATTCACAAAGGATTCCTGAAGACGTTGCCACAGGGTTCTTTTGGCCTCGGGTGCATTTTTGGCCAACCACATTCCGTATTTGATGGAGGAGATGTAGTCTTTGTTCTTATGATATTCTGAAAAAAGACTCCAGTTCCGGTTAATTTGTTGCTGGGCGGCAGGGTTCTCAGCAGCGGGAGGGGGTGTTTCCTGCGAATATGCAGAGACAGTAAAAACCATCAGAGCAAGGGTTGCCATTGTAAATTGTTTCATGGCCGAATCCTTTCGATTAATCGATCATACGTTTTTGAAACCAAAGTTCTGTCAGGTTGATACCGACATTCAGGCGGTACACCTGGTCTTTATAGTGAGTCCCTGCGAGATATCCTCTCCAGATAATGTCGCCACCCACATCCAATACACTTCCAAGGCCGGGCAGGGGGAGCCCAAAACCGGATGAAATCCCCCATTCATCCTGTTGGATACCAGAGTAGACCACATGGCTTAATCCACCCGAAAATCCGGCTTTGTAGCGGATCCGGTTGGTGAATCTGGCTCCCGGGCTGTTGTCAGGAATATAGGAAAACCCTGTTCTTAATGTCAAAACATCCTTTGAGGGGTTGGCCTCGTTGGCAGGAATGTCAATGGAGGAGGAAGAACTGAAAACAAGATCGCCAGCGATGGTTAACCGGTCATCTCTGGAATAGGCCATTCCAACCAGCAGAGTAAATGGAAGAGCTCCGGTGATATCGGTAACAGTTTGGGTGGTGTCACCAATCAGATCGGAATATTCATATTGAGTGCGGGTACCACTCAGACCAAAGGGAATCTGAATGCTGATGGCACCGGTCAGTTGTTCCTTTTCACCAATCCACTCCGGGCGCAGAAAAGTTGTGGCAGACAGAGTGATACCATAGCCGTACACTTTGTATGCATCGGACAGGTAGGAATTCGTTCCGGTCGAATACGCCACTGTGCGGTTTTTGCTGATGACACCAAAATAGTAGTCAGCCGAGGCACCGACCGACCAGGTCGCAGATAACCGGTAGCCGGCTCCTGCCCGAAGTGCGGAAAGTCCGCCAGAACCATAATAGGTGCTGATGACGGACCCATCGGGTGCATTCAGTGTCTGATTGATTTCATAATCGGAGCGTGAATAAGGAAGCAGCGAAAATCCGACAGACCAGTCGGCTTTGACCGGAAACACGAGCATGGTTCCCTGGTATCCGAATCCGCTGTAAAAGGCTTCTCCTGAGGTTCCTGACTGAGAAAACCCCTCCCAGTTGAAAGAGGAGATGATATGAGTCTTTCTGCTGAATACCCATTGTGAAGGATTCAGCGGATGAAACAATTCAGGATCACGGACTGCCAATCCTGCTCCGGCCAATCCGGAAAGATTATTCAACACCGGATGACTGAGTGTTCCCAGTCCGGATTTTCCGCTCAGGGGGCCTGAGGCATACAGGGATGGAACCAATAACAAACAGGCGAAGATGAAGAGGGTTTTCATTACGTTCATATTACCGCCGTGAGAAAACGAGTGAAAGTACGGGACGGGAGGATGTCACAGCAGGGTCAAGTGAAAACTCCATGTAATCGGTTGCAGAGGCTTCTGAACCGGGAATCAGATACAACCCGGGACCAGCGCCGCGCAGGCTCCAGTATTGCATGATGGTGGCAATGTTGAAGGACAGTTTCCGGTTGGAAGCAAGTCTGGTGGAATTGAGAGGACTGGTGGCTGACTGATCGGTCGGATTAATACTTGTGAGAGACACCAGAATCGAAGACCGGTATTGAGTGGTATCGGTTGTGATATCAGAAAAGACAAGTTTGCCGGAAAAGACCGTGGACTTTGTGGGAATAACCGAGGTATCGAAAGTCAGCTTGGCACGTTTACCAGACAGGGCATAAATTCCAAGTGAATTGGGATCAGAGAAAACCGGACCCGGGGTAAAGGATGATAATTGATTGGCCGATCCCAGCGTAAAGGTGACTGTGACCGTGTCGGTTTGCTGGTTGCCGGTACGGATAACAGTGCGGACTCGGACTTCTGGGTCATCGAGGTAACCAAAAAAGGACAGGTTGCTTGCAAACCCGAATAAGCCAATGGAACGGCCGTTTGAAGCCGGGCTGCTCAGCAGTAATCCCTTGGAATATTGATTCAGTAAAAGGGTGTCTGAGGTGTTCCCGAATAGTTTCAGCATGTTCTCCACCCAGGAACGGTTAGAGACCGTGACCGAAAACCGGGAGCGGAGAATACCGGCAAATGTGGTATCGGCCACCACCGGGCCTGCAGAAAGCTGGTCTTTCAGTTTCATGGATGAAAAAACCGGCAGGTTCTGTAATTCCTGGATCCGGAGTGTAAACGGACGGGTCGTGTCTCCCAGATTGATAGCAGAGGGGGTGAGGAACAGTTTTGCCTCCAGTACGGAAACAAGTGAATCGGGGACAAAACCGTTCTGACTTCCCTGAATCAGCCGGATGGCAGCCTGAGTGGTCAGATTTCCGGCGCGTGGATTATTGGTTTCGCCAATGGTCAGATATGATGCATTGGCGGTTACCGGATTGTAGTCTTCATAGGAAACAGAGAACCTGAATCCGCTGAGCGTGTCGGTCGAAATGGATTCCAGTTTCACCTGTTCGTCGGCAGAAATCAGATCGGAACCCAGAGTTGGGTTGTCATCTGAACAGGCCGTAAATACCAGGGTCGCCAGGGAGAGAATGGGGAAAATGCTAATTTTCATAAGCCTCTAATTTGTCGGTAAACCATCTTATTGCCTGTCCGGCATTGACAAAGACGTAGTCGGAGGGAGTTAGTTCAATTCGGGTGGACAGGGAACGTCCGTAACCAGTTTCAACCAGGGCACAACGCATTCCCATGGATCTTCCCGCCAGAATATCCATTTCTTTGTCACCGACCATCAGACTCGTTCCGAAATGAATGGGAAAGCGGCCAGCGGCTTCTTCGAACATGCCGGTGCCTGGTTTTCTGCAACGGCAGGAGCGGTCATAGGCAGATCCGTCTTTGAGGGGATAGTGGGGGCAGAAAAACCACGAATCGATGCGTGCGCCTTCCTTTCCGAGCAGGGAATCGATATGCTGATGGACTTTGTGAACATCCGCTTCGGAAAAGAGTCCCCGGGCCACTCCCGATTGATTCGATACAACAATAACCGGTACAGAAAGTTGATTGGCCTTACGAATCGATTCAACCACACCCGGTGTCAGTCTGACCTGCTCGGGTTTGTGAAGGAAATTCACTTCTTCAATCAAGGTGCCATCCCGGTCCAGAAAAATGGCCGGTTTCACTTTTCCTTCAACAATTTTTTATACAATGCCAGATAGTCGGCTGCCGTTTTTTCCCAGGAGAAATCGGCTGCCATGGCATTACGGACCAGGTGGTTCCATTTATCACGGTTGCCATAGGTTTCGAGTGCAAGAGAAACCGTTTCAATGAGGCTTTCCCGGGTCAGGGCAGCCATTTTGAAACCGGTAGCCGTTTTGACCGAAGATTGTTTCAGATCCACAATGCAATCATCGAGATTACCGGTCGGAAATACCACAGGAATGGTTCCGTAGCGCAGGGATGATAAATGACTGGCTGCACTGTTCTCGAATTTGGAAGGCATGAGATAGATATCGGCGCCTGCAAAAATCATGTGAGACACCTGATGGTCATGAGTAAACGTCACGCCCATGCGTCCGGGATAGCGGTTTTTCAGGGATTCGAGTACCTTTTGGTACTTTTCTTCCCCCTGTCCCATGAAAACCAGTTGAATGTCCTTAGCCAGAAGGTCGGGAATTACGTCGATCATCAGATCAATGCTCTTGTTATCGACCATTCTGGTGACGATTCCGACCACCGGAGTGGACTCGTTAAAGGGAAGTCCCAATTTCTCAACGATGGCCTTTTTGCATTCCAGTTTTCCCGACAGGTGATCAGCAGAGTAATTGGCAGGGATCAGCTTGTCCTTCTCAGGATCCCATACTTTGTAATCCAGACCGTTGGAAATGCCGGTATAGTGGTTGCTCAGTTTTTTAAAGTAGGGATGAAGACCATTGGAAACCTCGGGGGTTTCGGCTGTATCCCGTGCATACCGTTCACTGATGGTTGAAACGAAATCGGCCTGGGTAATGCCGCATTTCAGAAAATTCAGGCTTCCATTCTGAAGAATGACATCTTCGTTCTGGTGGTCGGGAGCAATATCAATCTCTGATGCACCCTGTGAAGCAAAAATACCCTGGTAGGCAGTGGTATGAACCGTAAACAAGGTTTTCATGGATGAGAAGAACTCATCCTGACGGTAATACTGTTTCAGATAGTAGGGGATCAGGCCGGTGTGCCAGTCATTGCAGTGAATGATGGTGGGTTGCCAGCCCAGACGTTTGAGCATTTCGAAGATGCTCTTTGCAAAAAAGGCAAAACGGACGTGGTTGTCTTCGTAATCCGATTGGGTTTTCGGGTTGGTGTACAGAGAATCTCGTTTGAAGAATTCTTCATTGTCAATGAAGTAGACCTGTACCCGGGTATCAGGAAGGACTCCGACCCGCACGTTGATCTTCCGCTCGGTCCCGTTCAGGGTCACGCTGATGTCCTTCAGACGGATCACTTCATGCAGGCGGCTTCTGCGTTCGCTGATAAATCCATACTTGGGCATGACCACCCGAATCTCGGTCCCGATGTTGAATAAGGACATGGGAAGGGCATTTGCAACATCGGCGAGACTTCCCGTTTTGGCAAACGGGCTCACCTCTGTGGAAACATAAAGAACACTTACAGGCTTAGCCATTGAACATCCGTCTGTCTAGAATACTGTGGTTTACCGGAACGAAAAAAATATTCGCAAAGGTACGGAAACCTATTTCTTTTTACAAATAAAGTCACTATGATTAAGATTTGTGAAAAACAGGTGATGACTGTGGATTGTCTGTTCTGCCGGATCGTGGCGGGTGAGATACCTGCCAAAAAGGTTTACGAGGATGATGAATTACTGGCTTTTCATGATATCGGACCGAAAGCACCGGTCCATGTTCTGATCATTCCCAAGGTGCACATCCGTTCATTGAATGAATCGACCGATGCCGATACCGTCCTTCTTGGAAAGCTGTTAAGGAAGGCCGCCAGCCTGGCCGAAGAGCTCCAGATTGCGGGTCCGGGGTACAGGGTGGCCATCAATACAAACGAAGATGGCGGACAGTCGGTGTTTCATCTGCACGCCCACCTGATGGGAAAGCGCAAATTTTTATGGCCTCCGGGCTGAACCGTTGTAATTTTCCCCGCCGGACCCTACTTTCGTTTCAATCAATCAGGAGAGATTCCATATCGGTTTGTTGTTAGCGGGCATCTGAAAACGTTATCCTAGTCATTATTTATTGCCTGAGAACGATTATGAATCACCTGATCTGGCTGCTGCTATTGATCCCTGCGCTGGGTAGTGCACAAACCAGTCTTTATTTCAGCCCTGACTCCCTTTTTAAGACAATCCGTGCCGGGCAAAAGTTCGTGGCGGTTGTTGCCTCCCCTTTCCTTCACCAGACCCCTTCGGGTGATCTTTTATATATCCATGAATCCCACCAGATTCAACCTGGCACTCAGTCCGGCTGGATCCGGATTGGCGGTGAATCAGATTCACGCAATCTGGCCATCAGCCGCCTGGGCGGAGGTCCCGGGATCACTGACCCCGGTGCTATCGGATTTTTCGACGGAAAAGATTTTTATCTGGCCACATCCTGCCAGACCGGAATCCGGCAGGACTTGCAGACATCGGGCTTACTGAAGCGTCAGCAGAACGTCAGTTATAACCCGGTTCTGGAGTCGGGGCGGTGGGTCACGGCCAGAATAACCGAAGAAGGGGTGTACCGGATTACCGGCAGTGACCTGAAAAAATGGGGATTTCCAACCGATTCCGACCTGAGAAACCTGAAAGTGTTCACCGTGTCTGGTTATCAGCCCGAAAAGCAAGGACTTGAAGAAATTCCCTTGCTGCTACGAGGAACCGAGCCTGAAGGTTTTCAGGAAAGCTCGGAGTACTTCTTTTACACCACCTCCGCTTCCGGAACCGTATGGAATACCTCACAGGGACGGATGACCTTTTATGATGATCAGTTAACCAGTCTTCACCAGGTGTTTATCACCATCGGAACCACACCCGGTCGCCGGATGCAAACGGGTACTGTACCCGGCACTCAACCGGCGCGTGAAGTAAGGGAAGGTTGGAAAACCGTTTTTATCAATCCGGATTCTGAAAACCTTCTCAACACGGGGCAGATCTGGATGGGAAGCCGGCTGGTGTCGAACTCAACACAGGCCTACACCCTTCGTCTGCCCGAATACAAGACGGGCACCACGCTGAATTTTCAAACCTCGGTTGTTTCACAGTATAAGAAAGAACAGGACGGGAAAATCACAGTAATGGAGTCGGGAAGACCGGTGATTACCAATCTGACCACCGGATCGGTTATCTCATTTACCGGTTACGGGGTTATCGCCACTTCGAAAACCTCCCCTGCCACCATTCCGGCCTTGTTACAGGATGACCGGGTGATGCTGGACTATCAATTTACCGCCACAGGGTCGGCCTCGGCATGGGTTGACTGGCTGACCATTGACTATCAGAAGTCATTAAGCCAGAACAAGGTTCAGACCGATTTTTACCTGAGACCCGCTAATCAGGAAACCTGGACGGTTTCTCTGTCCGGATTTCCCAATTCAAATATTGAAGTCCTTTCAATCGATGATCCCCTCAATCCGGTCCGGGTCAGTCCGGCGGTGGTTAATGGGGGTGAATTCAGTTTTAACTGGCTGGTGACTCCTTCGGCTCCAAACCGCTTCTGGGCATTCAACACCAGAGAGGGTTTCAGGGCAATCGATAAAACAGAGGTGTTTTCTCCCATCTCTCTTTCGCCAATCATCGACCAGAATCCCGATTATCTTATCATTACCATTCCGGCTTTCAAGGCCGAAGCCACCCGTTTGCTGAATCACCGGAAGTCGCAGGGATGGAACGGAGCGGTGGTTCTTGCCGGGGACATCTATTCTTATTACTCGGGCGGAAAGCCAAACCTGTATGCGATCAGGCAGTTTCTGGCCGATTGTTACACAGCCTCTGGCGGCGGTCTGAAAAACGTGTTGCTGTTTGGAGATACCTCCTTTGACTTCAAAAACCGGATGAAAAAGGAGACCACTTACAATCATCTACCGACCTTCCAGAGTCCGGAGTCGTTCAGTGAGGAAGAGAGTTATGCCACCGATGATGAGTATTCCTACCTTTTATCAGACGGACTGCACAAGATCGGAATCGGCCGTTTGCCCGTCCGGACGGTTAAAGAAGCCGACATCATTGTTTCTAAACTGATCCGATACGATACAGAATCAGAACCGGGTGACTGGCGTTCTCTGGTCAGTCTGGTTGCCGATGATGGCCTCACCACCTCGACGGATGATGAGGACCTGCATGTTTCAAATGCAGAAACAGTAGCGGCCCAGATTCCTGGTTACCTGACGCGAAACAAACTGTACATTGTGAACTTTCCGACCATTGTTACCAGTCAGGGGCGTCGTAAACCGGAAGCGGCTTCTGCATTGGTCCGTCTGTTCAATTCAGGGTCGGCGGTGGTGAATTATTCGGGTCACGGGAATACCAGGGTCTGGACCCATGAACGTGTTCTGGAAATTGCGGAATTTTTACCTCAGCTGACGAACCAGAACCGGTTGCCGTTTGTAATCACTGCCACTTGCGATTTTGGAAAATTTGATGATCCTGACCTGCAGAGCGCAGCCGAGCAGCTGGTGACCTGGACCCCATCTGGTGCGGTGGGATTGTTCACGACCACCCGGGTGGTCTTTACCAACAAGGTTATCGGCGGATCGAACAATCTGGCTCTGAACTACCATTTGTTCAGAACCATGTACAAACGGAAACCGGATGGCAGAAATCCGAGTCTGGGAGAGATCTACACAGAAACAAAAAACATCTTCGCACAACGCAGTTCCTCTTCCTCGCCATATATCTTTTCACCAAACGTGAAAAAGTTCAGTCTTCTGGCCGACCCGGCCATGCAACTGATTTTGCCGGAACGTAATGGACTGATTACGAAAAATGGCAGTGTTCTCCGGGAAATTGATCCGATGGTGGTGGAAACCGGAAACCAGTTCACTCTGAATGGATATGTGGCTGCGGTGGATGGAACCAGAGATTCCGGGTTTACCGGTAAACTGGATGTCCGGATAAAAAGTGAACCGGTGCGTGTCAATATCACAGACTGGCAGGCGATTCCGGGTGCAATAAAATCCTATCAGATTGATGGTCCTGATTTGTTCAGAGGAACCTCAACGATTACCGGAGGTGATTTTTCGGTCACGTTTATGGTTCCAAGAGACGTGTTGCCCAATAATCTGCTGCCGGGCCGGATAAGCGGGTATCTGTACAGCGGGAATCAGACCGGAGTTCTCAAATCACCAGCCTTGTACTTCATATCTGGTACCGGTCACGGAATAGCTGACTCCACCGGTCCAACCATCCGGTTGTACGTGAACGATCCGACCTACCAACCAGGTCAGCCAGTGGCCCCGACCGGGTTTCTGATTGCGGATGTCACTGATGAATCGGGAATTAACATGACCGGATTGGGAATCGGGCATCAGCTGACGGGTGTTTTAAATGGAGATCAGGGAAATCCGATTGATCTGGGGCCCTATTACCGGTCTGCAGAAGATGATTACACCTCGGGTTCTATTCGTTTCCCGCTGGAAAGTCTGCCCGCCGGGCCGCATTCCATCGAAGTAACGGTGTGGGATTCTTTCAATAACTTTTCCCGGTCATCCACCAGGTTTACCATAACCGGGCAGACCAGTCTTGAACTGGGAGAGGTTATGCCGTATCCGAATCCGTTCAGCAGCGAAGTCAGGTTTTATGTGCCACACAACCTGAGCGATGTGTCCCTGCGCATGACAGCAAAAATTTATACCCTGAACGGATTGCTTGTCCGTACACTGGATCAGACCTTTGCAGGTTCCTCTGCATCGGCGTTTCTCGTATGGGATGGTCGGGATTCAGACACCGATGAAGTGGCGAACGGCCTTTATATGGTACGTCTGCAGGTAACCGATCTGACCGGTGGGGTTTCACGGCAATCGGTTCTGAAAATTTTAAAAAATAAATAAACGGAGATACCCATGTTGAAAAAAGTGGCTGTGTTTTTCAGCCTGATGACGGCTTTCAGTTTTCAATCCTTCGGACAGGCCGGAGTTACGGCCGTTCCTTTCCTGCAGATTGCACCAGACAGCCGTTCAAGTGGATTTGGTGAAGGGGGAGTGGCCATGTCGGGTCGGGATCCGAACACCATTTTCTGGAATCCGGCTGCCTTATACCGGGTGGAAGAAATCATGGTTGCCATCACCCATGCCAACTGGCTTCCGCAGCTGACCGGTGATTTGTTTTACGATTATCTGGCGGTCACCTATCCGCTCGGGGAAGACCTCGGAACCCTCGGAATGCACGTGACTTATCTGAATCTCGGTGAAAACGTACGGACCAGCGAGACCAATCAGGAACTGGGACGATTTTTCTCCTGGGAAGGTGCCGTTGGTATTTCCTATGGCTTTCCGATTAATGAGGATTGGAGTTTCGGAACCGGGGCTCGGTTTATTTATTCGCGCCTGTCGCCTGTCCCTACAGCAGGTGAGCGCGGAGAGGGGATTGCTTCGGGATTTGGAGTCGATCTGGCAACTGAGTGGCATCCAAAGAATCTGATGATCGATGCCATCGGAATGGATTTTTCCAACAAAGTAAGACTGGGAGTTTCTCTGAGTAACATCGGGCCTAAAATGACCTATATCGATGAAGATCAGGCCGATCCGCTTCCTACCAATTTCAGGGCAGGAGTTGCCTACCGGTGGTTTGATGATGAGTATTATTCACTTGAAACCTTTGCTGAATTTTCGAAACTGATGGTGGCCAAGAAAGATTCGGTAACCAGTTACCCGGTTTATCAGGCGGTTTACAAGGCCTGGTACAAGGATGGTGTTGGTGAAGAATTGAAGAAGGCGAATTACACCATTGGTGGTGAATTTGTTTATGATAAGTTTGTATTTCTGCGCATGGGTTATTTTCACGAAGATGAAAAATATGGTAACCGCAAATTCATGACCTATGGGGTGGGATTGGTTTATTCTTTCCTCAATTTTGATTTCAGTTATATTTCGGCGTTTGAAGAAGCACATCCGCTCGAAGGGACGGTACGGGTTTCACTTGGCTTGAATGTAGACAGGCTCTGATCAGGAACCGGAGAGACTCAGCAACGTGACCCGACTATTATTGACCCTGCTGCTGGCAACAGCGGCTGGGTTCTCCCAACTTTCTGCCCAATTACCCACCCGGATTCAGACGGACACTCCCAACGCGATCAGGGTGGTGGCCTTTATGGTGGAATTTCAGCCGGACAGCAATCCGTTAACCTTTGGTGACGGTACCTTTAATCTGGCAGCCAGAGATAGCGGCTTTCTGGGCTCCTGGCCGCATGATTCCAGTTTCTTTGCCAATCATCTGGTTTTCCTGAAAAACTGGTGGGAACGGGTCTCTCAAAACCGGCTTTCCATCCAGCCGCTTCTGGTTTCAGGAACCATCCGATTACCCAATCCCATGGCAACTTATTCGTCGGTCGGACAACCGGCTGATACCGGGTATGCCAGGCTGATAAGGGATTTTTCGAGGGCTGCCGCTGCACATCCCTCCGTTGCTGCATTGCCAGTCAGTTCCATTCCAACCCATTTCATTCTGTTTCATGCCGGACTCGGTCGTGATATCAACTGGATCCAGATTCTGGGCGGGGATCCCACGCCGGCTGATCTCTCTTCGATTTTCCTGGGGAAAAAGTGGTTTGACCGCGTTTACGGAACGGTTCCTGAGATTAAATCAGGCTTACCGCTTGATAACCTCAGTGTACTTCCGGAAACCCTCTCACGAACAGTGACTTCTTTCGGACAAACGGTTCTCATCAATTTTGGAATTAACGGATTGATGGTCGCCAATACCGGAAATTTTCTCGGATTGCCCGACCTGTATGATTCCAAAACCGGCCGCAGCCGTGCAGGTCGGTTTGGTCTGATGGATGGATACGGCTTTTTTAATTACAATGGCTTTTTACCCACCCCACCATCGGCCTGGGAGCTGTATCAGCTGGGTTGGGTGACCCCCCGGGTTTTTGATGTCTGGAATCTGCCTGCCCAACTCAACTTTTCGGATAGTGAACCCCAGCCGGTTTTTATTCATGCCGGAAACGGACGGTATTTTCTGGTGGAACGGCGACTTCGGTATTCAGCGGGTTCACAGCGGCAGGTGACAGTAACCACCACCGATCAGGGAACGGTGAATCAAAAGACCTATACATTCGATGCAAGCCGGTTTTATCCGTACAACCAAACCGATCTGAAAGGGGTTCTTACCGACATAGACAATCCTGAATGGGTAATTCCTTCGGGATACACGCTCAGGAATGGGGTTAATGATACCATCGATGGTGGTTTGCTTATCTGGAGGCTCGATGATTCCCGGCTCAGGGAATTGCTTGCTTCGGGAAAGGAGTCGGAGTTAAACACCGGATCAAAGCCCGTTTTAACTCTGATCGAAGCGGATGGCAGTGCGGATATCGGGGCCTCCTTTGGTGATTTTTCGGCAGGTTCAGGTTCTGAAACCGGCACTGTTTTCGACTACTGGTATGAAACCAATATCGCACCTCTTTTCACCGGTGAGTGGTCTGAACGCTCGACCCCTTCATCGGATTGGGATTTCAGAGACCCAACGGGACTGACCCTATCCGGGTTCAGGAGGGAAGGTCGGAATTTCCAGGTTCAGACCGCATGGGAAGATCCGGCCGGAATGATACCAACCGGATCCCGCTTCACCCGGTCCTTTTCGTTTTCACCGGTACAGTCTTTATGGATGGTTTCAGGAGCGGATTCCCTTTTTGCATTCCGCTCTGCAGACTCAGTCTTTGTTTTCAGGAACCGGTCATTGGTCAGTCAGGAACGGTTGACCGGCTCACCAGCCCTGTTCAAAACAGCTATTAAAACCGATACCCTGCTGGTAATGTTCAGTACAGGGGACCGGCTTTTTAAACAATGGCAGTTAACTGCCGGCGGTCTGGTTTCCAGTTCCATCGATCTTTCCACGCTGGTATCACCTGCTTTCAAATCAGAGCCGGAAATTGATGAGGCAGGTGCCGGCTGGGGTCTGATTTACCGGTCAGGGACGGAGTACCTGGGCGTTCGTATCGATCAGCGAACCGGGCAACCAGCAGTCACTTCCACCATGAATCTTGCTTCGGAACCGTCGGCAGTTCGCCGGAGTTTCTGGCTGCAATCAGGAAGTACCTGGATCCCCGTCCTTTTCTGGAAGGGAGCTAACGGAGAAAGCTGGATGCCACTTTCCACCGGTCGGACTCCTGTGAATACCCGGTTTACATCCATCCGGATCAGCGGGGACCGGACCTTGCTTATTGGGCAGGATACCGGGGGAAGGCTTTTTTCCGGAGGAATCAGCAGCCTGACCGACGGAGACTTTTTGCTAGTGGGTCAGATTCAGACAACCGATCCTGATCTGCTGTTTTCTGCCCCGGATGGCTGGTATTCAGTTTCGCATGAAGGAACTGCCCTATCAGTCTGGTACAATGAAATACTGCTCCCCGGGTTCCCGGTGGTACTTCGGGATTCCATTGACCAGGTCCTGGTTGCAGACAGTGTAAATGATCCCTTCCTGCTGGTTCGTGCCGGTGGGTCGGTGGTCAGGATTCCGTTTAATTCACCGGGACAGTTCAGATACACGTATCTGGATCCGAAAACGACATCCTCAGCCGGAAATGAAGTGTTTCCTGTTCGTCTGATCGGAGAACAAAGTGTGGAATTTCAGCGCTGGACCGGCCGTGTGGTTGCTTCGGGTGATCCACGCAGCCAACAGGCAGGCGTGATTTCCTTCAACAGGGCCCAGCAGGCAACCACTAACAGTGAACAGGCAGAATCCTACGCCTGGCCCAATCCGTCGACCGGTTCAGAAGTCAGATTCCGTTACCAGCTACCGTTTACGGGATCGGGAACGGTCACGATAACCGATCTGACGGGTGACCTTGTGAAGAAATTATCCTTTGAATCATCGGCCTTTGTGGAATCTGAAGTGGTCTGGAATTGTGCCGATTCACAACCGGGATTGTACCTGGCCCGGTTTCATGCCAGCGGTGGCGGAAAGTCGCACACCCGGATCATTAAAGTGGTTCTGAGCCGCTGATGAAAAAATTGTTTCTTCTCAGTCTTTTGTTCCTTGTCCCGGTTGTGGCGAAGACACAGGGATACTTTCCGCTGACTTACCGGCATCTTGAATGGAAGCAGTTCGAGTCTGCTCATGCCACCATTTTATATCATGAACCGTTGAGTGCCAAAGCCCGGCAAATGGCAGCCGTTTATGATTCGGTTTATCTGGCCATTTGTAAATTGTATGGTTACTATCCGTCCAGGCAGACGGTGATTCTTCGTGATACGGATGATTATTCGAACGGGGCTGCCTATTTCTACGATGACAAAATCGAAATATGGGCCACTTCACTCGATTTTCCTTTCCGGGGAAATCATCGTTGGCTGGAAGATGTGATTTCTCATGAACTGACCCACATTGTGCAGATACAGGCCAGCATGAAATGGTCGAAGAAATTTCCAGCCTGGTATCTTCAGATTTTTGGATATGAAAATGTCAGACGCCCCGACATTTTATACGGTTATCCGAATCAGTTGGTATCGGTCCCGATACTGAACATCATGGTTCCTGCCTGGTTGGCTGAGGGAACAGCCCAGTTCAACGTACCCGGGATGTATTATGATTTCTGGGACTCACACCGCGATATGATTCTGCGGGCACGAACAATTGACAGCACCCTGCTGACATGGTCCGGAATGATGAGCTTTAATAAAACCAGTCTGGATGGGGAAACGGTTTACAACCAGGGGTTTCATCTGACCTCCTGGCTTGCCACCCGGTACGGTTCGGGAGCCATGAAAAAGCTGAATGAGGAACTCGAGTCTATGACCGCCTGGTCCATCGGTTCTGCCATGGAAAAAGCGTATGGTAAACCCGGCGAGGAATTGTACGCAGAATGGGTTTCCGATTTAAGAAGGCATTATGAACGCCAGATTCAGCCGATAAAGGATGAAATCGATCATGGTCAGCCGGTGGTTGGTGACGGATTTTCCAATTGGGCAGATGATCTGGACCCGGAAACCGGTTTGTGGCTGATCAGGAGCAACCGCGGCACCGACTATCTCAGCACCGTTTCTGCGCTGGTGACCGATCAGGCTGGCGTGGTTCAGGAAGAAATACCTGCGGTAAAGGCCAACAGCCGCATGCGCTGGGTGACACATAAGGGAAACCGGGGTATTCTGTTTACGATGATCTCACCGCCCGACCGTTTTCAATCCAAATGGTCCGACTTGTATTGGTACGATGCAGGGAAGAAAGAGGTAATCCGTCTGACCACAGGTGCCCGGTTGTTTTCTCCGGTGTATGATGGCAATGGTGTGGTCTATGCGATCCGGAATGCCCATGCGAAAAAATCGATCATCCGCGTTGAGTTGCCCGATCTACTTACCGGGGAGTGCCTTTCCAATGACTCGCTGATCACCCTGATTGAAAACGCCGATGATTATGATTTTCACACGCTTGATTACAACCAGCAAAACGGATTGCTGACTGGTGATATCACCAGGCTTCATGGCAGAGAAGTCTATGTATTGAATCCTGTGAATCGGACAATGACGTTTGTAAACCGGCCAGGCGGTGATGACCGTGAACCCCGCTGGCTGGATCAGGACCGTTTGTTGCTGACCAGTGATCAGACCGGAATATTTAACTTATACGAGCACACCCTCAGCACCGGAAACCGCGTTCAGAGGACTCAGGTGATGGGAGGTGTTTTTCAGGGACTTCCGTTGAACGATTCCACCTGGGCTGCCAGTCTGTTTACCGGCACGGGATATAAAGTGCATCGTTTCAGACCCGGGTACCCCAAAGCGGTGCCTCACCGGGAGTTTCCGTTCAGCAACCATCCCGAATCAGCCGTAAAACCGGTTTTTCCTGCAGAAATAAATCTGGTTGAGGGATCAAAACCTGCGGTTTCCGCACAGAAGGATTACCGGCCTGCGATCGATAAGGCCCCTTTTGCCTTTTATCCGGTACTCAGGCTGGACTCTTATGCACAGCCAGCAGGAGAATACAGCGATCTGTTCAGCAGGTCCGACCTGAAGGGAATCGGAGAAAACCTTTCCAGAGATACGAAGATCGGAACCTACTTTTTCTCGGCTGACCGGCTGGACTGGATCCAACTGACCGGCGCAGCATTGGTTGCTCCCGGAACCGGAAAGGCATCTTATACTGAATTGGACCGGGATTTATATTTAGGGCTGTCGGTATCGGATCCGTTTCTGAAAAACCTCACTCCAATCCGGTGGGGTGTCGATATATACAATCTGTCGCGGGTGGCGGATGATGCCGTTACCATCCGGGAAGGATTGGATAGTGCCATAACCGATGCCATTTATAACCTGAGCCTGATTGATTTCTACGGGCAATTCCAAATTTCCCCGGTTCAATCGGTTACCCTGAAATATGGGTTGTCTTATTACAGCAGCAAAATCGATGGCTTTTTCTGGCAGCCGGTTGGCGCCCGCATTCCGGGATCCTCTCAGTATTATTTCAAGGGTAAGTCGGTGAGTCTGAATTGGCAGGCCAGTTTTATTAAACCAACCAGAGAACGGGAGATCAATCCGGTTGGAAGGGAATTCAGCATCACCGCGGCCATCGAGCAAAATGATCTGCTCGATGATTTCCGGGTGGAAGGCGGGGTGTTGCTGCCGGTTTATGACCGGTATCCGCTGAAACGGCTTACTTTCGGCTACAAGGAGTATCTGGAACTTCCCTTTAAATCCCAGACTCTGAATCTGTGGATCCGTGGAGCAGCCACATGGGCCCGGGGTGACGAAGGGTTCTTCTATAACTACGGCGGCGGACTGACCGGCATGCGGGGCTATCCGTTCTATTCGATCGGTGGCTATCAGTTTTATCAGGCGCAGGTGGCCTGGCGGTTTCCGTTGGTTCCATCCATCGATAAATATGTCGGATTCTGGTATTTCGACCGTCTGTTTGCAGGTGTTTTTTCCAATGCCGGGCAAGCCTGGACCGGGGATTACCCTGGCCGGGCCGGAATTCTGACCGATGCCGGCTGGGAACTCCGGCTGGAATCATCCGCATTTTACCTGATGCCCATCCGGTTATTCCTGAGCGGGGCCTATGGCTTTCAACCAATCAATATTCAGTTAAAAGATGGTTTCCGGACCGTTGATGGACGGGACTCCGTCCGGTTTGGTCGTGAGTGGTTATACTATTTTGGGATGCTATTCAATTTTGATCTTGGACTCGAAAAACGATGAAATTTCCAGTTTTATTTCTGCTTTTAATGAGTTTGGTTTCCAGCCTGACGGCGCAACCTCTCCGGTCGGATCAGGTCGCTCTGAACGGGGACCTTTTGCTTGACTCTGAACCGGCCCTGGAGACCCGGTTACAAGTACCCGATTTTCTTTATGATGAAACAAAGAAACCCTGGAAGGCTGCGCTGATGTCTGCAGTGGTTCCCGGTTCGGGTGAATGGTATGCCGAGGCGTATAAGTCGGCCATCGGATTTTTTGCTGCCGAGGTGGTTTTTGTGGTTGCAGCCTGGTACTATGAGTCTGAAGCTGTTTCTGAAACAAAGGCCTACCAGAAAATTGCCGATGATCCATCGACAGGCTGGAGTGCCAGAAAGTATGCTGACTATCTGATCTATGTGGCCGAAGTATCCTCTGCACAGGATGAACTGGCTCGCACGCAGGCGGCTTCATTAAAGAGCAGATTAAATCCCAATGACAATCAGTTGCCCGGAAACCGTGAATGGTGGGGAGAGCTTAACCGGCTTGAAGAAAAGATGAAATTTGAACACGGTGCCGGTGCCAGTTTTTCTCACAGCCTTCCGTCCTATGGTTCACAACAATATTACGAACTGATTGGAAAATACGATCAGTTTACTCCCGGCTGGTGGGATTTTGGCAATCAGACGCCGGGAAACTGGAATGCACCTCAGGATATCAGCCTGTTCAGAAACCTGGGAAGCACCACCCCTTCCTTCCAGCGCTATGCCGATTTGCGCGGGAAAGCCAATGACCTTCACAACCTTGCCAACGGATTTATTATTCTTACCCTGGCCAATCATGCGGTATCTGCGGTGAACGCCGCCATTCAGTCCCGTTTACATAACCGTGTTTATGGGCTATCTTTGAGGTCGGTTCCGGTTACACCCGATACCCGGGTGCCGGCTCTGACACTCACTTATTCTTTCTGACAACTCTGTGATTCTGACCTCTGACTGGCTGTGGGCTGGTATAGCCCTGGCTGTCTATCTGATTCTGACCGGATTGGAAATACTGCTAAACCGGTTCTTCCGGTTCAATCCGGTATTTGCCGGAGCTTTTAACTACTTCCTGGCCGGTGTCTTCGTCTTTTTTGTTCCCATCTTTTTTACCCACCGCATTCCGGTGGTGATACTTTGTCTGGTTATTGCTCTGATCAATCTGGCCGGACTGAAATGGTTCCGGCGATCTGATTGGTTTGATGGACGACGCGGACTTGGTCCGGTCTATCTGCCTGTCATTTCGGGGTTCCTGATCTGGTTTTACTTCAATTCCAATCCGGCTGTGTTTCAGGCAGCGATTCTTGCATTTACTGCCTCGGATCCACTGGCTACCCTGGTAGGTCAGTCCATGGGAAAAATCAGATCCTGGTTTACTCTGAACCGGAACAAGACCCTGGAAGGCATGATCACCATGATGGTCATGGGATATCTGGCTTTACTGCTTTGCGGCTTTGCCGGATTGTTTCCCGGATTGACCTATTTTGATTTGTTTCCGATCGCGCTTCTCGTCGCCTTTATTGCCTCTCTGGCAGAAATGATACTGTCTCAGGGTCTGGATAATATTTTTGTTCCGCTCGGAACGGCGTTTCTGCTGGATACCCTGATGCAGGAACCGCAACTGGTGATCTGGCTGTGGATGGTCCTCGGACTGATGGTGGTGGCCGGTGTGCTGTCCGTTCTGCTCCGGTTCCTGACGGCCGATGGCGCAGTGGCCATGATTCTGATGGGATTTTTCCTGCTTGGAATTGGCGGATGGGGATGGGTATTGCCCATGCTGGTCTTTTTCCTTTTATCAAGTCTTCTCAGCCTGGCCTCGCACCGGTTCAGACAGGAAGATCAGAATGATCCTTCGGTCAAATCGGGTGCCCGTGATCAGTTTCAGGTCTGGGCCAACGGCGGTATACCGCTTCTTCTGTTTTTCCTTGCCAATTATAACCTGTGGCCCTGGATTTATGTGGTGTATCTGGCAGCCATTGCAGCAGCAACGGCCGATACCTGGAGCACCGAAACCGGCCGATGGTTTTCCCGGAACCGGCCTCTGGATATTCTGACCCGTCAGCCGGTGCCCGCCGGTCAGAGCGGCGGCGTGACCCTGGCCGGACTTGCCGGAGGAGCAGCAGGATCGGCTGTTATTGCCGGACTGATTTTCTGGCAAACCGATTTTTACTTTGAAACACCGGTGATGCTGTTTTTTCTGATTCTGATCACTGGTTTTTCAGGCACACTCGTCGACAGCATTCTGGGATCCCGGTATCAGGCTGTCTTTTCCTGCACCATTTGCGGATCAGAAACCGAAGCAGATCAACACTGCAATGCCCCATCACGGGTGACCCGGGGGATTCATTGGCTGAACAACGACCATGTGAATCTTCTGAGCGTGTCCATTGTTTCAGTTCTGGCTATCCTGGCTTATAACCTGTTTATCCGACCATGGTGAAAACGGGCCGGTTCCTGCAGATGATCGGCCTGATCATCGCGTGCTGGTCCCCGGTTTTTTCTCAACCTTCCGGTGTACCCCTGCCGGTGCTCCAATCCAACGGAAGGTGGGTGGAATCGGAAGAAGCACTGCGTATTCAACTGCAAACCTATCCGGTTCATCCCGACCGGTCTGAATGGCTATGGACACTGGCCGGCCTGCGTTTGCAGCAAAACCGGTTAAAGGAAGCAGAACCGTTACTCACCGAACTGACCACCCTGGCAAATGAACCCATCCGGTCCAGAAGTTTTTATTGGCTGGCCAGATTGTATGCAGATTATGACGATCCGGCTAAAGCACTGGAATGTCTGACGATCAGTCTGAAAAGTGCCACCGCTTTTCCGGAACAAATACATGGTGAACTCCTTCACGCCTGGCTACTGACCCGGTTGGGTAATTGGGTAGAAGCTGGAAAAAACTTTACGGCCTTTTCAGAAAAGTATCCGCAATCGGAGTATTACACCTATTCCCTTGCTGCCACTGCCGATTGCTATTTCCAGACCGGACAGTATGAAAAGACCGTGGATCTGCTGCAACTGATTCTTCCGGTGATCAGTGAACCCGGATACCTGGAAAAATCCCGCTTACTGATTGCGGAATCCTATGCCCGAATGGAGAACTGGAAAGAGGCAATTATTGCCTTTGGTCAGTTTGAAAACGCCTATCCTCAGAACTGGCAGATTGACTACATCCGTTACCGGCTTGCATGGTGCCTTTGGATGGATAATCAGAAACCACAGGCATTGAGAAAAGCATCCGAGATCGGAACAAAATCGTGGTTGTACCCATACCGCCGTGTTCTGGAAGTTGAAGTCTGGAAATCGGCAGGTCAGATTGGTCAGATCAGTTCGGCCAGGTTACCGCTCATCCGGTATCTGCCCGATGTGTCGAGATACAACCTGAGCAACCGCTTATGGGCGTCGATGAAACAGGGAAACTGGCCTGCCTTCGGCAAGGATCTGGCTCTGGTAACGCAGGAACCTTCTCTGAACCTGCCGGTCGATTCACTCTATGCCTTGCTTGGTCAGGTGTACATGGAAACGGGCGAATATGAAAAAGCATCGGTGGCCTATCAGCAGGCAGCCGACCTGTCGGTTTCCCTGCAACGGAAAGGGTGGCCCGAATTATTGTTCAATGCGGCTTTTGCTTCCTGGGCCCATCGTGATTTTTATACCGCTGATGCCTGGTTCACCGACTTTGTTCTGCGATTCAGAGGACACCACCTCGAAAAGGATGCCTTTCTTTACTCACTTTTTTGCCGGATAGAAACAAACGATCCGGATACTGTTGAACAGCGGATTCTGCGTCTGAGGGACCGGTATCCCGATTATTATGATGATATTGATCTGATCCGCGTGGAAAACCTGTTTCAACTGGGCAGGGAAACCGACGGCTTGGAATTGATGCAGAAAAAGCTGCGGTATTCCCGATCCGATTCGGTCAGAAACCGTATTCTGTTCCGGTCTGCCATGATTACCCTGAAAGCAAACCGGCCCGACCTCGCACTCGGTTCCCTTCGGGTTCTTGAACGCTTCGCGCCAGATTACTTCCCCGACCTGGTAGCCTTGCTGCAGATTCAGGCTTCCTGGCAAAGCCGGTCGATGGCCTTTATTCCTGAGCAGATCAGGGATTACCGGGCACGTTTCGGTATGCGGGGTGATAACTGGCTGGTCCCGATGGAAACCCGGATTTCGGCGCTCAGGGGAGAATTGACAGTGAATCGGTTTACCACCAGCCTGATCAGGCTGACCAGCTGGCCTTCTGTGGCCTATTCACTGGCCACAGCCCGATCCCATTGGCCTGCCGATTCAATCAGTGCAGTGCTCCGGTCCCCTCAGGCCGGCTATCTCTTCCGGATGTTTGGTCCCCAGATGACAGCCTGGATGACCTTTTTTAACGAAATCCCGCCCGGATCGGCGGGTGATAATCAAGTCTGGATTGGTGCTGACCAGGCGGAAAACTGGCGTATACTGCTCGATCAGATGCGTACACAGTATGGATTTGACGTGACATTATGGGAACAACTCGGACTGAATAATGATCAATCTGACCTGCGTTTTCCGGTGGTTTTCAGGTTATTCATGATTGGCAACTGGCCTGTGTGGTCCTACGCAGCCGACAACCGTATGGTCTTTCCCTCCGATCTGATTCAGATCAGACAGGTGATCGATCCTGCCTCGCTGGCAGGATTGGATACCACCGGTCTGAGATGGCTGCTTTCCGAACCATTCAGGCATGAGTCTGAACGATTTGATTTTTATCAGCGTCTGGCTGCCGCAGCCAGACTGAAAGGGGATTGGTCCTTCTGGGAATTCTGGCAGACCGAGTCGGCTTCCTGGCCGGCCATTGCGAATCAGAAAGAAAACCTGCTGGCCGACCTGGCGCGTCATTATTTCGACCGGAAGGAACCAGCCACGTTCGAACACTTCTATGATCAGGTGAGGGATCAGCTTCCGGGATCGGTTACCAGAGAACTGGACAGTGAATTGTTCAAACGCCGGGCTGCCACCCTGAAACTGGCCGGCGTCGAAACGGAAGGGAAGCGTCTGCTGGAAGCCTGGCCACGCGATCAGCCTCTGGTGGATCTGGTTTTTCTGGAAACGGTAAAAGCCATGGTAAGGGAGAAAAAGAAGAGAGCGGCGACCCGTTACATCCAATCATACAGCCGGGATCATCCGGGTTCAGAAGCCGTCAGGGAGGCACGTAAACTTGTCAGGTAATCTGCTTGTTGTATTGTTGCTGCTTGTGGCAGCCACACCGATTCTGGCACAGTCACCTGCTGACAGTGTCCGGCTGTTCAAGGCGCCCGAGATTCCCAGTCCCACGCTTAAACTGCGCGAGCACCAGGCATTTACCATGAATTTTCAGCCGGAGGGTTTTTTCAGTCCGGCCATGGAAGTCTACGGTCCTTCCGATCAGGTTCCTGCCCTGTTTGCTCCTTTTGCTCCACCCGGTGAGGCTTATGCAGGGGTGGCCGGGTCCTTTCAGGGAGGATGGAGGACACTGGCGGGGATTTCCATGCCTTATGGAGATATTCATCTGGATATTCATGCCGGGGCGGGCGTTGAAACAGAAAAGGAAACAACCTTTCACGGGCAGCAGGGGTCGCTGGTAGTCGGGAACTCGCAAACCGGACTGATGAGCCGGTCTTCCGATTGGTTCTGGGTAGGAACCGCCGGCTGGTCCAACCGTGAAATCAAGCCTGGGAAATCCGGATTGTCACCCAACCAGTCCGAATGGACAGAGGCCCAGGTTTCGGTATTTTCAGATCCGCGTTCCGCCGGGGACCGGATTCAGCTCATGTTGGGGCTTTCTCAGTTATCCACAACAGGCAACTTTCAGGTTCCGGGTCAGATCAGAAGTCTGGCTGAATGGAAAAAAGATCTGTCTATTGGCTGGTGGAATTCCACGGCCGACCTGGTGGTTGACCATCCGCGAGGTAAAACAGGTTCTGTTTTTTCCGTTCTCACCGGACCGGAGTGGAGAGGGGAACAAACGAATCTGGGGCTTAGTGGCGGAGTGGTCTGGAATAAGGACCGTGAGGCTGGCTGGATCAGCCGTGCCGAGGCTGGCTGGCATGGACGGCAATGGCATACCACCCTGTTCTGGCAGTCACAGTCAGTATCGGATCCCTCCCGTCTGATCCATCAAAGCCGGTGGTGGTATCTGCCCGGTCCGGATTCAACCGGTTCATCCCTGATCAGAAATCAGATACGATTCACGGCAGAGTGGATCACGGGCCCCCGGTCCCTGTTGCGCCTGATTGGTACAGGATCTGAAAGACCACAGGTATTTGTGTCGGATCAACTGACTCTTCAGGTTCTTCCCTTGAAGAGTTATTCGGGGACGTTGGAATGGTTGTATCAGTATTCCGGACAGATCCGCATCACTCCTGGCCTTACCCTGCTGGCTCCCATTGGTCCGGTCCGGTCGGTACCATGGGAAGGCATGAGACAGCTCTTGCTGGCGGGCACCTGGCTTTCAGCGGATGGTGAAACCCGAGTCGGTCTGAGTGCCCGATATCACACTGCACGGGCCACGGATACCCGAAACCGGAAAAAAACAGGTGACCTGACCGAAATTTCCTTAAAAACCAATGATTTACGGCTGAAACCATTGAATTTATTTGCAGAATTTAGGATTATAATAGCTGAAGACGAAAAATCAGTCCCCGGTTTAAGTTTGGAGCCTTTTCAGATTACAGCCGGATTCCGGTATCAATTTTAAGGAACCACCCATGTTTCAGAAAACTCTGGTTCAGGAAATTTCGATACGGACCAACCTGTCCGATACCGAAATTGAACCCATCCTGAACGCATTCAGTGCGATAATAAAAACGGCCATTCTCAATCGTGAACCTGTCGAACTGCCTGGTTTGGGTACGTTTCATGTCCATCACCTGGCCAGTCTGAAGGAATTGGATCCCGAGACCGGAAAGCTGGTCATGTTTCCACCCAAGGATACACTTGAATTCACTCCCGCAGGATGAAAGGATAACCACGGATGGACGCCCAGAAACTTTTTGAACAACTCCAGGTTGACACCAAAAAAAATCCGAATGACATCGCCGTTGTTCTTGATTCCCTGATCACCCTGATCCTGGAAAAGGTACAGGCCGGAACACCGGTTGATTTTGGTGAACTCGGAACGTTTGTACAGTCGGAATATGGCAAACTCTCTTTTGAAGTGAATTCAGACTTTGCCCGCCTGGTTAACTATAAATACGAAACCATACAGCCGGTTCCCATCGATGAAAGTCTGGAAACCTATGCTGTAACAGCCGATTCAGCCGAAAGTGCTGCTGAGGTTTCCGAAGAAATCTCTTTTGATGATTCTGAGAGCCCGTTTACTGAAGTGCCTGCAGAGGAACCCATGGCGGAACCGGTTGCTGAACCTGTTTCAGAGCCAGTACCGCTACCTGTTGCCGAAGAACCCGAAACCATCGGGTTTGCAGAGGAATCGGTACCTGAACTTTCAGAACCGGAACCGGTTACGTGGGATGAACCAGCCGTTCAGGAAAGCGACCTTGCTGAACCGCTGCCCTCTGCTGTTATTCCAGAACCGGAGCCTTCTCTGTCACCTGAACCGTTCATGGCTCAGGAACCAGAGCCTGCATCTTTGCCCGAGCCCCCGGCTCCGTCTCTGGTGCATCAGGAAGTTCCTGCACCGGCTTCCATACCGGCAGCCGATACCGGAGGTCCGATTCGTCCTCCGGGATTCCAGGCTTCGGAACCGGTTTCAACACCTGAGCCTGCGGCACCAAAGGCCTTCCAGGCTCCTCCTGCAGCAACTGCAGAAGGCAACAAAAAAATTGATCCAACCGAGTATGTTCTGAGTCCGACCGAGCTCGGAAGCGAAATGGATCATAAAAAGCTTTGGGGGCTCATCGCACTTGGGATTCTCATATTGGTGGCCGCCATCTGGTATTTCATGAGTGGTGATACCGCCAAGAAAGAAGAATATCTGAAATCAGCCAGTGATTCGGTTACTGCCACTCAACCGGCCAAGGTCACCCCTCCTGTTACCTCTCAGGACCTGGCAACGGCTCCTGTAAATACAGCGCATGTCAAGGATCAGACAACAAAAACTGAACCTGTAAAACCAGCTGCAAAAACACCGGCAGAACCCGTAACAACCAAGCCGGCTCCTGCGCAGGAAACGAAAAAGCCTTCAAGCCAGCCGGTTAAGGAGACAAAACCAAAGGAACCTGCACCAGCCACCAAGACGGCTCAGGCCCCTGCTGAGAAACCTGCTCCGAAAAAACCCGCTGCAGAACCTGCCGGAACAACAGCCACACACGCGGGTTTCCAATCACCAATCGATCCGGCAAAGGGAGGTTTTTCGATTAACATCGGATCGTTCCCAACCCAGGCAGCTGCCGATAAATTACTGGGTCAATGGAAGGCTAAAGGATATGAGGGCATTGTTCAGGCGGCTGACGTGAACGGAAAACAGGTGTTCCGTGTCCGGTTAGGTCAGTTCACCTCGAGGGCGAAGGCGCTGGCAGGTCTTGAAGAACTGAAAGCCGACATTCCCGATGCATGGGTGGATCGGCTGAAATAAAGTCAGAAGTATTGACTATCCGGTAAAAAGCCGGGTGGAGTCAGCGAGACCGGGACCTCTGCAGACAGAAGACCGGCCGCCAGCTCT
The DNA here is from genome assembly GCA_013360915.1 of Bacteroidota bacterium. Classification (NCBI taxonomy): domain Bacteria; kingdom Pseudomonadati; phylum Bacteroidota; species Bacteroidota bacterium. Next base: position 710,485 of record JABWAT010000001.1, on the reverse strand, counting down.
GCCCGGCTTTTGTCGTTGTAAACGGCAAAACAGGCACTTCCGCTTCCAGAAAGTGACACATATAGAGCGCCCGTGGACTGTAATTTAGATTTGAGCTGAGCAATTTCCGGCTTCAGTCTGGCAATCGGTTCGTCAAAATCATTCACGAACAAACCGGTATAGTTATCGATCGGTGGATGGTCATTTGCGATGTCAGTCAGGGAACGTTCATACCGGTCAAACGGCCTGACCTGCTGATAGGCCCATCCGGTTGGGACCTCGGTGGGCGGAAAGGCGGTTAAAATCCAACCGGGAATGGTAAAATTCAGCGGTTTAAGATGAATGCCCCGGTCTGAGGCGATCTGAGTCACCGGACTGAGGAAAAAATTGACATCAGAGCCCAGAAAGGCAGCAATGTGTCCAAGGGTATCATCACTCAGCTTTCCGGGCCACTGCCGTTGCGCAAAACGCAGAACCGTGGCTGCATCTGATGAACCTCCGCCCAGTCCGGCACCAAAAGGAATGGATTTGATCAGGTGGATATGAAAAGGGAAGGTGAATCCCAAAATGGATTCCACCCGTCTGACCGCCCGGACCACCAGATTCTGATCATCAACCGGCAGACGGGTGTCTGAACAACTGAAAGAAAAACCTGAGGCAGCGGTGAATTGCAGGCTATCATACCAATCAATATAGTGGAAGATGGATTCGATATTATGATAGCCATCCGGACGTTTATTAAGAATTCTCAGGCCCAGGTTGATTTTGGCCCAGGCACGAAGGGTTTGTGGGTGGTTCATATCTGCAAGTATACGCCACCGACAATAAACTGTCATCCGCCGGCAAAAGAAAGGTGCCCGGGCCAGGATGGATGAGATGGTTGCGTAAAGTGGCCCGAATCGGTTATTTTTAGTTTTTCCAGTTAAACTGCCCGGCACCCTGCCGCTGCAACCTGCGCGAACCATTTCCGGAGATTTTGCTTTGAAAAAACAAACATGGTCCCTTGCCCTGCACTGGCAGATTTTTATCGGAATGGGCTTCGGCATTCTGGTTGGTTTTATCATTAATGAGGCCGGCTGGTCCGGGTCGGTTATTCCATGGATCAAGCCCATCGGAACGATTTTTATCCGTCTGATCACCATGGTGGCCGTTCCACTGGTGCTGGCATCGCTGATTGTAGGGGTTGCTTCCCTCAGGGACCTGAGTAAACTGAGACGGATCGGAACCAAAACGTTTTTACTCTACACCACCACCACTGCCCTGGCGGTTTCCATTGGACTGATGGTGGGAAATATTCTGCAGCCCGGATCGGGTCTTGATGAATCAATGAAAGAGCGGCTGAACAGTCAGTACTCTTCGGTGGTATCGGAAAAAATGAAAGGGACCTCTCTGAATTTTACCGACATGCTGGTTGAGATTGTTCCGCTGAATCCGTTTTACTCGCTGGCTACCGAGCGGGGCGAAATGCTTCAGGTGGTCTTTTTTGCCCTGATTCTCGGCCTGGCTCTTAACCGGATCGATGATCGGCTGGCAGAACCGGTCATCCGATTCTTTGACGGACTGACGCATGCTCTCATCAGAGTCATCGATATGATTATGAAAGTGGCTCCCATTGGTGTCTTCGCCCTAATCGCAGCTGTCATTGCCGATTTTGGGTTCGATATTCTTAAACCATTGGGCGTCTATTTCGTGACCGTAACAACCGGTCTGGGCCTGCATGTTTTGCTGGTTTACCTTCCGATTCTGGTGCTGTTTTCCAAAATTCCCCTGTTTTTCTTCATCAGGAAGTTTGTTAAAGTTCAATTGGTGGCATTCAGTTCCTCCAGCTCAGCCGCAGCGCTTCCGGTAAACATGGAAGTGTGCGAAAAGGAACTCGGAGTTAAAAAGGAAGTCACCAGTTTTGTTCTTCCGCTTGGTGCCACCATAAACATGGATGGAACGGCCCTGTATCAGGGAGTGGCCGCCTTGTTTATTGCTCAGGTATATGGAATTGATCTGGGACTCAGCGAGCAAATGGTGATCATTCTGACAGCAACCCTTGCCTCGATCGGAACAGCGGCAGTCCCGGGGGTTGGTATGATCATGCTGATCATTGTCCTGCAGTCGGTTCACGTTCCGCCAGAAGGAATTGCCCTGATTTTCGGAATTGACCGTATTCTTGATATGATGCGGACCACGGTGAATGTGACAGGAGATGGCGTGGTTGCCTCGGTGGTGGCCTCGACCGAAAACCTTCTTGATCAAACAGAAAACGGTTCTTCAAAGAATGCTTAATCTGTTTCTGTTTCTCACATTTTTTGGTGCAGGTTACGCTGATGGAAACACCGGATTTTCCGAAACCGGCAGTGAGCCCTACACCGGAATCCGGTCGGCCATCCTGAATTTCAGGTTTACCGAAGCAGAACAGCTAATCAAAAAGGCACCGGTTCCCTACCTGAATGCCTTTTATCAGGTTCAGATCACGGCCTGGCAATACCTGATCACCGAACAAAATGAGCGGATTCCCGTTTTTGATACCCGTTTGGAATCGGCCATGGATCTGATTGAATCGCAACCGGAAACCGCAGAACGTGCTTACCTGCTGGGCGACCTTCAAATGTGGAAGGCCATCGTCAGAATGCGCAGCGAAGAGTATGTGTCGGCAGCCTGGAGCGGGCGGTCTGCAATGAATCATTACAAGGAAGCTGCTGAACTGGATCCGAAAAATCCCGATATCCGCAAAGGAACCGGCACCATGAAGTATGTGGCGGGAGCCATTCCCTCACGTCTGACCTGGCTGGCCTCGATTTTTGGTCTGAATGGTTCCATGGCTGAAGGAATCCGGGATCTGGAATGGTCTGCCCGGTTCGGCACGGTATCTTCTGCCGAATCCCGGTTTTTTCTGTCGGCGATTGAACTGTTTACCAACCGGAATCCTGAAAAATCCATTGCCCATCTGGATACCTTGCTGACACAATACCCGGGAAATGGAGTGTTTGTCCTCATGAAAGCGGTGGCCCTGCAGCGCGATAAGCAGGTTCCGGCCGCTGTTGCGCTGATGGAGAAGGAATACACCCGGTTCCGCGATACCATGCCTGCTTTTTCCGACGTTATCCGGTTCAGGATCGCGGAAGGTTACTACTTTATGAACCGGTTCGACAAAGCCATTCCCCTTTTCGAGGATATTCTGGCAAAGTTTAAAGGAAATTCGCTGCGCCGTCTGGGCCATTTCAGGCTTGGTCTCAGTTATGAACTGACTGGCCGCAGGAAAGAGGCGTTGGCCCAGTACAGGAAAATTGAACCGAATGAAAACAATGATTTTGATCTGTACATGGTTTCAGAGTCTGAACGTTGGGCACAAACCCCCATGTCGGATGCCGAAAAAAAGGCCTGGCTGGGGCGGAATTATTTCGATGCCGGATTTTTTAAGGAAGCAGCAGAACAGTACCGGCTTGCCATGGAACTGGCAGGAAAGGATACCCGCCTGATTGCCGAAACCCACTTCAGATTGGGACGACTGGCCGATCACCAGAAACAAACTGACCAGGCTGTCAGAGAGTATCAGTTGGCTATTAAACTCTGTCCGCCAGACCATGAATGGATCAGGGCACAGTCCCTGTTTCATCTGGGAAAAATGGAGGCAGATGCAGGAAGGAAAGCCTCAGCGCTGGCCTGGTATGCAAAGGCTGATGAGATGGAAGATCATTTATTTGTCAATTCGCTTCACCGCGAAATTGATACTGAACGAAAACGGCTGGATGGAAAATGACAGACCGCTTTTTCCTTTACCTCGATCTGGATAACACACTGATTGATCATTCCCGGGCGGAACGCCAGGCTTTCCGCGAAACCCTGATGACAGTGATGGGTTCGGATGCGCAGTTCGACCTTATTCTGGCCGACTATCACCGGGTTAATACTCAGCTCTGGAAGGATTATGCCGCCTACCGGATCACACAGGATGAGGTCCGTCACCGGCGGTTTTCTGAAACCCTTGCCCGTTTCGGTCTGTCCCATCTCGAATCGGACTTTACCCGGCACTACTACCTGCGTTACCAGCAGAACTGGCATGAAGTCCCCGGTGCTGCCCGGTTACTCGATTCACTCAGACCTGTGACCGGACGGGTTGGACTGTTGAGCAACGGTTTTGCCGATATTCAACGCGAGAAACTAAAGACCCTCGGGTGGGAGGACCGGTTCGACCCGGTCATTTATAGTGAGGAAGCCGGTTTTCATAAACCCGATCGCCGGTTGTTCCGGATTGCCGAACAGGCCTGCGGGTTTCCTCCTGAACGGATTATCTATGTCGGGGATTCAGTGGAATCGGATGTAAACGGGGCCTCCGAGGCGGGGTGGTTGCCGGTTTTCTTTGATTATTCCGGTGCAGGGATCAAACCCGAAAAAGCCATTGCCTCCATCGGCGCACTCGACGGTTTGCCGGATGTTCTGGCCAGGTTGGTATGATTGCCGTTTTTACCCCTCTGAATGGGAAACCACTTGCAATGCTGGAGTTGGTGCTCCGGTATGTGAACAGTCTTCTGTCGCACGAAAAGTTCGACATCCAGCCGGTTCTGACAGCTGGTGAGGACCCGGTGCTGATCTGGGACCACCCGGAAAGGGAATCGTCCTATCAGAAATTGCCCAGAAGGATTTTTTTACCCTACAGTCCCGATGCAGCCAACCTGTTTTTTTCCGGGAGAGCTTTTCCCGCAACATTGGTTCAGAATTACCGGCTCAGGGAAGAGGAATTTCCGGCTCTTTTTCCCGTTAACCGCCAGTCTGCACAACTGATCCGTTTTGATAATGAAGTCATCACCTACGAAGCCGATCTCATCTCTCAGCTGTTTTTGCTTTTGTCGGGGTGGGATGAGCGATTTTCACCAAAAGATTCACTGGGCAGGGTTACTCACAGGGGAAGTCTGATTGAACGCCTGAACCTGACAGAACGCCCATTAGCAGAAGAAACCGTTTCGGCCCTGCTGCAGGGGTTGCATGCCTTGTCGGTACCAGATTCCTTCCGTTTTCATAACCGTCATTCCTGGCGGATAAGACTGACCCATGATATTGACCACCTGAAACGGTGGACCGCGGGTTTTTTTATCAGGAAAGGCCTGCGAATGCTGACATCACCTTCCGCAGACGCAACCCAGGACCTTCTTTCCGAAATCAGGCAGTGGCGCACCCAACCGGATCCCTACCCGGAATCGCTCGTCTGGTTACTGGCACAGGCAGAGCGGGTGAATGCTCGCCCGGTGGTGTTTCTTCGGGCAGGGAAGGGAACCCGCCGGGACAGTAAAATCAGTTTCCGTCATCCGGCCGTTCACCGGCTGGAACAACTATCCGCTGAGGGGAAGGTGGATATCGGATTGCATCCCACACTGAAGTCGGCCAGTGATGATGAACAGTTCTACCGAGACTGGAATGTGCTTAAGGAGGCGATTCCCGGCTCAAAACTTTATGTCCGGCAGCATTTTCTCATGTTTGATCCGGACCGGACACCAGCGGTACATGAATCGGCCGGAATAGTGCGTGATTTTACACTTGGATTTCATGATCACGAGGGATTCCGGCGGGCAACCGTGCATCCCTTTCCGGGTTTCCGGTTCGATACCTGGAGTGTCACTTCCGTCTGGTATATCCCGTTGATTTTTATGGATGCCACGGCCAGTGATTATCGTTCCATGACTCCCGATGGTGCGAGGGTCCGCCTGGAGGCCCTTCTGAAAACCGTTCGTCAGTGGCAGGGAGATGTTTCCGTGCTATTTCACAATGGCTTTCACCCGCAATTTGACAGCGGATGGTCAGAAACCTATCTGAAGGTATTGCAAATCTGCCATTCGGGACATGCCTGGATGGGCGGGGATCCGGACTGATGGTGACTTCTCTGGCTTTTCGTGCCGGTGCCCGCGTGGTTGCTGAAGGAATTGCCCGGTTGAGCATGTTCGGATTTTTCCTGGTGATGGCCCGTGTATTGGGTCCGCAGGAAATCGGTTACTATGCAGCGGTTTTCAGTTTTCTGGCCATTTTTATGGTAATCAGTGATTTGGGACTGAACCTAACTTCACTCAGAGAAATCAGCCGGAATCCTGCCAATCTTTCGGCGGTACTGCGTGTGGTGGTCCCCCTGCGGATTGGTCTGACTGCTCTGTTTGTGATCATGGGTTATCTGGCAACCCGGCTCTGGACCTGGACACCTGCCGAAGAAATCCTGATACCGGCCATTATCGGTTTTCTTGCCATCGGCAGTCTGGCAGATGGCTTGTTTCATCTGTTTCAGTCCTTCGACTGGCAACTCGAAGAATCGGTTCTGAAAATCGCCCAACGGACCGGAACAGCGGCTGCCGGAATTTCCATCCTTCTCATTACCGGTTCTCTCGCACAGGCAGTCTGGGCCGGTGTGCTGGTACAGACCATTCTCCTTTTGGTTGGTATAGGCTGGTTTTTTGTAAAAATCAGGAAATACCGCCATCTGTTGGAAGGTCTGCCTGATTTTCAGTTTGCGGTCATGGTCCGAATGGCGCTTCCACTGGGGTTGTCGGCTTTTCTGACCCTGATCTATCTGCGCATCGACATGGTCATGATGAAGGCGGCTGGTATCAGTGCCGACCTGATTGGACAGTATCAGGCCGTGGCCCGTATTCACGATTTCAGTCATACCATGTCGGTTCTGGCCTTCAGTACGCTCGTTCCTTCTCTGAATCGTTGGTATGCAGGTCAGGATGAACGGTTTGGTGATTGGTTAAACCGGTCGTTACGGTTGCTGGTGGTGTTTGCCTCCCTGATTCCCTCCATCCTGTTTTTTATGGCAGACTCAACATTTTCCGGTCTGTTTGGTGAGGATTTCCGGCAATCTGGTCCGATGGCACAGGTTCTGTTATGGGGTCTGATTCCCATGGCCGTTAATCTGGTGCTGCTTCACCGGTTGCTGATAGAGGGAACCACACTGGCCAGTTTGTTTGCAACGGCCTGCTCTGTGATCATCAACGTAACCGGAAATTATCTTCTCATTCCGGTTTATGGAGTGACCGGTGCCGCCTTTTCAACCTTGCTTTCCGAATCGGGTCTGATGATTGTATTGCTGCTGCTGGTCAATAAACAAATGAAGTCGGCCTGGAAAACGGATTGGGTCCCTTCCTGGTTACTGCTCATTCTGTTTGTGATGGGTTGCGGTTATGTATTGTCTGATTTTCCCTGGATGCTGAACCTGATTCTTCTTCCCGTGCTGGCTCTGCTGGCAGCCCGGTTATTATCACTGGTGACGGATGAAGACTGGAGTGCCATGAAAACCACCCGATCGGCGGTTTTCCAGAATCCGCCAGCCGATCCATGACGCGCCGGTAAACCGGGAACCACCGTTCAGCCGATCAATCCCGGCATTTGGTTCAGCATCTGATGCCGGATTTTCCTATTTTATCCGGTGAATTTTTAACAGCCAACAGATCGGATCGGGTTTGACTCTATTTATTATCCTTGTGTTGCTTGCAGGGGGCCTTGTTTCCTACATTCTTTACCGGAAACGGACCATCTCCCATTATGAAAAGCAGGAAATTTCCCATTTTTCAAGCATCGGGTTCCCCGGTTTTTTTGATGAAACCGTCTGGAAACGTTGGGAAGAAAAGGTGCGCATGGAAGGAACCAGACTGGGTGACTGCCGGGTTATCCGAGAAGGCAGCGGACCCGAATTGTGGATCAGACTGGATGGAGATTCCCTGATCACCATGGCCCCGTTTTTCAGGTCCGGGTCAGTCAAGGCAGAGGTGGTGGCCTCGCATACGCCCGGGCCTGATGAATGGCATGATATGCTGACTTCAGAACCGGCAGGTCACCTGGTGGCCGAGCGGATTCCCCCGGTTCAGACCGAAACTACCCGGTGGTGTCTGGCGGCCTTCGGAAAGGAATTGACCTTGTACGACTCTCCTGACCAATATGAATTCACCATCGGAAGCCCATTTAAAATGCAATTGCTATCGGTATCCGGATTGTCTTGGGAAAACGGAGAGACCAGTGATTGGTCGGCCGATGTGGTGGTTTCCGGATTGATTGCCTCCTGCGAGCGACGGGTGAATTCGCTGACAGGTGAACCGTACTGGCTGGCTGAGATTGAAGTCTCGCCCGGTAAAACCCTGACTGCGGTCTGGGATTACCGGCTGTGTGACCGGTTCCCTCAGAAAAAGAATGTGGCAGTTGGTCGGTTCTATTTGTTTTCATCGCCGGAAGGAGCCATGGATCATGTTTCCTGAAGTTGACGAGCAATCGCTACTTTCCGGTGAACCCATTGAAGTGGTCGGTGCCTTTTTATCACACTCCAGGCAGATGGGTGATTGGTTTGTATCGAATGCCTCCTGGCTGGAATCCCTGCAGGTGCCCGATGGAAAATGGAATGGAATTCAAACCCTTTCCCATCTGATTTTCTGGGAAAACTGGTGCCGGGAACATCGGTTCGGAGCGATTATAAAAAAATTGAAAACCCTAGTTCCATCCGGATCGGATCAGGTGAATCCGGCTTCGGTGACCGCCTTTACCGGCAATATCAGACAACTGACGCGGCAACTGGAAAAGGCCCGCAATCAGACCATCAATGAACTGGGGCAAACGGAAGATGAAGCCTGGGATTGGAAAAGCCGGCACCCCGATGAAGGTCCGGTCGATTTGTACCGGATGGTCACCATGATGGCCAGACATGACCGGACCCACGTACTTTCATTGTTAAAATATAGAATCTGAAGCCAAAGGACTGAAAAGGACCCGACCATGACCAACTGGAAATCACTCTATCAGGACCATCACCAGCGCGTAAAAACCCTGTATGAATCTGCCATGACCAGTCTGGGCTATGACTGGATGCTCATCGACAGCGGGACGACCGATGTACGGTTTCTGGATGATCTTCACCAACCATTCCGGGTAAATCCTCATTTCAATTATTGGGTTCCATTGCATCAGCTTCCCGACAGTTATCTCATCATCCGGCCGGGGAAAAAGGCACTTTTACTGTACTGTCAGGTGACCGACTTCTGGTATCCGGTTCCCGAGGAGCCGGTTGGATTCTGGTCCGATTCGTTTGAAATCGAAGTGATCAGTGGTCCCGAAGCCATCAGAAAGCACCTGCCTGAAAACCGGTCCTCCGCCGTCTATGTGGGACCGGCCGGAGTCCGGTTCAAGGAAATGGGAATCAAACAGTTAAACCCAGCGCATCTGCTGAACCGCCTGCATTACCCGCGTGCGGTCAAGACCGGATTTGAAGTGGCCTGCATGAAGGAAGCCACCCGGTCGGCCATTGCCGGTCACCAGGCGGCCCGGGATGAATTTTTCAGAGGCGGATCGGAGTTTGACTGTCACCTGGCCTATCTGAAAGCTTCTCAGCAAATGGAAATGGATCTGCCTTACGGGAATATTGTGGCCATCAATGAGCATGCAGCCACCCTGCATTACCCGCTGACAGACAAGAAGCCAAAACCCGAATCGGACCGTCATTCCTTCCTGCTGGATGCGGGCGCCTCGTTTTTCGGATATGCTGCGGATATTACCCGGACTTACAGTTACCGGAAGGATGAGTTTGCAGACCTGGTTGCGGCCATGGATAAAGAACAACTGGCGCTGATCGCCCAACTGAAAGTGGGAGAATCCTACTCCGATTCCCAGTTCAGGGCACATGCAGCAGTTGGCCGGTTGCTGAACCAATTCAGGTTCTCTGATGAATCGGCAGACACTCTGGTCGAAACCGGAGTAACCAGCACCTTTTTCCCGCATGGAATCGGTCACTTGCTTGGTTTGCAGGTCCATGACATTGCCGGTCATGCCATTAATCAGACCGGAGATTTGTACCCGCGACCGGAAGGTCACCCTTTTCTGCGGTTAACACGACCCATTGAAGCCGGGTTTGTTTTTACCATTGAACCTGGTCTGTATTTTATTGATCCGCTGCTGAGCGATCTTAAATCGAAACCGGAAGGCCGTTTTATTCGCTGGGACCGGGTAAATTCCTTCAGAAAATATGGAGGAATCCGGATAGAAGACAATGTGCTGATGACAGCTTCCGGACCTGTAAACCTGACGCGTGAACACTGGACCTGATCACTTTTTTCTTCGATGGAGGCCCAAATGAAAAGCCAGTTTTTTGAGAAAAACCTGACAGAAGGCCTTGCCGGACAATTGGCTCGTTGGGAGGCTGATCCTGAAGTGCAATCGGTTCTGATTCTGATGGCAGAAAAGGACCGGCCTTCCGATCGCGAACTGAATGCCATTTTCAAAAAGGCGGGTAAACCTCTGCTCGGCGGGGTGTTTCCTGAAATTATTTCGGATGGGCACCGGAAAGAAACCGGGGTTCTGCTGCTCGGGCTGCCTTTTCCGGTTCAGGTGACTGTTTTACCCATGAATACGTCCATGGGAGATCTTCTCGGTCAACTCGATGGTGTCTTTGCCGATACCATCATCACCCAAAAGTCTGTGTTTATTTTTTATGACAGCATGGGGAAGCAGAAAACCGATCTGATCGAGTCGCTTTATAACTATTTCGGGAATGGATGCACCTATTTCGGAGGGGGCGCCGGTTCTCTGTCGTTTACTTCTATTCAGTGCATCATCAGTCCGGCCGGAATGATGAGTGATGCAGCGGTCATCGGTCTGGCAGACCAACGATTGAGCATCGGAGTGGCTCACGGATGGGAACCGGTTTCTGACCCGATGAAAGTGACCAAGGCCAGCGGGAATGTGGTCCACCAGATTAACCGGAAGCCGGCTTTCGAGGAGTATCAGTCGGTGATCAGAACGCATTCCGGACAGGAAATCACACCAGAGGATTTTTTCAACATCGCAAAGTCCTATCCGCTAGGAATTGCCAAACTGGACAGTGAAATGATTGTGAGAGATCCCTTTGCAACCGATGGTTCATCGATTTCGATTCTCGATGATATTCTCGAAGGAGAATACATTCAGATTCTGCATGGAAACAAGCAAACCTTGCTTGCCGGGGCCTCAGCAGCCAGCCAGAAAGCCGGAATTCTATCCTCTGCCAGCCAGAACTCCAGGCCGGTTTTATGCATCGATTGCATCAGCCGGGTGCTGTACCTTCAGTCGGACTTTGATCAGGAATTGTCACGAATCGGACCCTCGGGTCAGCTCATGGGCGCCCTCACGTTGGGTGAAGTGGCCAACTCGGGCGATTCATTTCTGGAAATTTACAACAAAACGGTTGTGGTTGGCAGGTTCTGAGCGAAAAGCAATTACTCATTATCTGTCAGCTTTTCCCATTTATGGTAGGCTTCCCAGGCTTCCTTTTCACGATCAAGATCAAGGTAGGTGAACGATAAAAGTAAATACAATTCGGCATCGTCAGGGTATTGTTTGATGGCTTCATCCAATACCGATTCAGCGAATGTATAATTTTTCTTTTCGTTCAGATAGGCTGCCATGGCCGATGCCTGCAGCGCTGTATCGGGAACCATCTCCCTGAAGAAATCCCGGATATCAAAGGGATCTTTCAGCATCAGACTGTCAATTTCTCCCGTTCCTGTATAGGTATATACTGAAGCCCCGAGTGTCATACCGAAAAAGTAAAAGGATTTTCCCGCTTTTTTCTTTTCAGCACTATATAACTCAGCCAGTTTTCTGATTCGTGATCTGGCATTCAAACTGGCTGCGCTGTCAGAAAAGGAACGAATAATTTCCCTATTTATCGGATCGAACTGATAGGAGAGAAATTCACCGCTTGGATACTGAATTGATTCAACCCGGAAGGTGTGTACACCACCCCAGTTGTGTCCCAACTCATGTACAATCGTAAGTGCTTCTTCAACCGGATTCCATCGGCCAATGGAGGGCATGCTTGGCTGTGCACGGATGACACTGTGTTGCCCACCGATACTCCCCATTCCAAGTTCACTCATTTTCTCCCAGCTGCGTTCCATGTTCAGTGTATGGATAAAACCAAGCGTGTAAATTGATTTATCCGATTTAAAATCTTTGATCAGTTGGTGATAGGAAAGTTCAAAGCTATCACTTGCAATATGCTTCCATTCCAAAATTTCCACTGGTTTTAATTTGATACCGAATTGGGGCTCTAAAATGTCATTGGCAAGAATCAACCTTAATTGAAGCCGGCTTCTCCAGTCAGGAAACCGGTTGCGGTAGGAAACATCGGCAACCAGCCGCACCGGCAGATACCGGGTTCCGGGTGAATCTGCAACTTCATTTGCCATAGGCAGATTACCAAGCGCTTTTCCAACCTGAAGGGCTGCAACTGCATAGGTAGGATCCTGTTTAAGTTTCCAATTGGTATCTCCACCTTGATAAATGTTGCCGGCCGTGGTCTGATCAAAGGCAAAAAGCGTATCTGCTGTTAGGGTGCTGTAGCCAATTAATCGGGAATGCAATTCAGCAACATTGCTATAGTAGGTATAAGAGAAACGCCGGGTTACACCATCGAACAACTTTCTTGATAGAATGCTCCATTCCGATTCGGCGTGAACAAACCACCCGAGGTTGTTTGTTTTTGCAATGGTTCTGACCGAATCAACCGATAAACGGGCCTTTTCCCTTGAAGATTTGACAGAGGGATGAATCAGCTTGAATAAATTAACCGGTTTGTAACCACTGGCCATCAGTTCCAGTTCAATAACATTGGTAAGAACCATGTCCAGAACCGAGTCCTTACCCGATTCAACGTAGACACCCACTTCACGCTTTTGGTTGTAGCCAAAGTTTTTCATTGGTACATCGCGGATGGGTATCCATGTGGGGACCTTGCGGGAAGTACCACAACTGCTTCCCAATACCAACAGGAGGATCAGACTCACCCATAAAATACCTGACTTGTATTTCATAATCATTTGACCTGTAGTATCGTGTGACAGAATGGATTTATTTTCGTTTGGCAGCCCGGTTTTTTAGTTCGAGAACTTCATTCACCATTCGCAGGGCATCCAGCAACCCGATATGCCCGGGATCAGCATCCAGACCTGCAAGAATCTTAACTTTGGCTTCTTTATACTTTTCCTTTTTCATGAGTGGTTGGGCAGCCAGAAAGTAATTGTTGGCTATCATTTGTTTAACCATTGGATGATTGGGATCAACAGCGGAGGCTTTGGAAGCCAATTTTTCCAGTTCCTGAAGTTTTACGGGATTTTTTCGATGAACCCAATCATATTTTTTGGCCAGAACGTACAGATAGGATTCTCTGAACTGCGGATGGTCCGCATTGTGTCTGTAAAGCGAATCTGCAAATTCAATGGCCTCATCCATGTTGCCGTCAATGGCAAGGTTGTTAAGGAAAAGCATGGACGAATTGTCCAGCATGATTTTCGATTGGGGTTTCTGGGGAAAGCGGGAATAGGTCTCGAGGCTGAGCTTAAACAGGGCACTGTAACGCCTGGCCGATAACTGCAGGTTGTATCGGGCAATGGCAATTTCAAACTCGATATCGTCAAGTTGATTGGTATAGAGTGGTTCCTTCGGAAACCATTCCCTGAGCCGTTGAACCCATTTCTCAGTGGATGTCAACTGGTTGCTTCTGATCTTTTTGTCACTGTAGGCAGAGAATATCTGCAGAATTTCATCATAACCCTTGATGGGAAAGTTTTTAATCCCTTCCACTTCCGTTAAAAACAAATCCAGCTTATCCGTGTTTCCGGTCCTTACGAGTTCATATCCATAGTTTTCTGAGACCGCAACCAGCGTTTTTTGTATGTCCTTGATTACACGTGATTGTTTGTAAGAGGATGAAAGGGCATAAAAAGCCCGTTCAGAATCTTCAACTTCTGCAAATTCGACAAATTGATTGTACAGCAGAATGGAGGGAACATCGGCCATGCTGATTTCTTTGGATTGTTCCAGAAATTCTCTGATGATTTCACGGTCTCCTTTCGATTCCCGTTCCGAGGCAGTGATCATCTTTGACTTCTCGAGGATATCGACCACATTCGATTCATTTAATCGCAGATCAAATCCGTCTTCAGGATTGGTTAATTCAACAGTTACTTCACGGTCCCGGTGAGGAAAGGTCAGATAAATGTGAATGGGAGTCATCCACAAACGGTAGGGAAGTTTCAGTGAGTCAAGCACCGTGGCATACAGGTACACAGCCGTCACACAATTGTAGGTCTTGTGGCTGAAAAGGGCACCCAGCTTGGCATTTTCATCATACCGGGTAAAGTAATTTTTATGCAGGAATCTGAAAAGTTTCCGGTTGATGGAGAAGGGATCCTTTTCCTTGCCGGTTTCATTTCTGACGGCAGTGATGACAGAGGCAAGGTCGGGGTAATATGAAAGGTTGGCTGCCTTCCTCCATTGTTCCGCTTCTGTGGCCGGCTCCTGGGTTCTTCCGGCGGTGTATGAGCCGATGGAAACTATCAGAGTAAAGGGAATGATTAACAGAGTTCTGAGCATAAAAACAACCTAAACCTTGTCGGGAAATTGCAAAAACGGCAAATTTCTGTAACACAGATTGAATTGCCAAACGGGGGGAAAAAGAAAACCCGGCAGTCCGGGATCGGGCTGCCGGGTCGGTTGAAGAACTGCTTACTTTTTCGCCTGAAGGGCAGCCTGTGCTGCAGCCAGACGTGCAATCGGAATCCGGAAGGGTGAACAGCTCACATAGTTCAGTCCGATGGAAGCACCAAACATGATACTCTGTGGTTCTCCGCCATGCTCACCGCAGATACCGATTTCGATATCTGGCCGGGTCATCCGGCCGCCCTGTACCGCAAATTGCATAAGTTTACCAACCCCGGCCTGATCGATGGTGACAAACGGATCGACGGGGAAGATGTTGTTTTCGATGTAGAACGGAAGGAATTTTCCTGCGTCATCCCGTGAAATCCCCATGGTGGTCTGGGTAAGGTCATTGGTACCGAAGGAGAAAAACTCGGCTGTTTTTGCAATTTCATCGGCAGTAAGAGCCGCACGCGGAATTTCAATCATGGTTCCGACTTTATACGGAATCTCGATTTGACGGTCCGCAAAGACTTTCCGGGCCACACGATCAACGACCGCCTTCTGATGATTGATTTCGGTCAGGGTATTAACCAGCGGAATCATGATTTCCACATCGACCGGAATGCCTTTTCCTTTCACATTGATGGCAGCCTCAAGAATGGCCTGTGCCTGCATTTCAATAATTTCAGGGAAGATGATTCCCAGCCGGCAACCACGGGTTCCCAGCATGGGGTTTTCCTCGTGCAGTTCCTCAACCTTGCGACGCAGTCTGGCTGGTTGAACCTTCATGGCCATGGCTACATCGCGGAGGGTGTCCTTGTCCTTTGGCAGAAATTCATGAAGAGGCGGGTCGAGTGTCCGGATAATTACCGGGTATCCCTTCATCACTTCAAAAATTCCCTCAAAATCCTGCCGCTGAAGTTTCAGCAGACCGGCCAGATATTTCCGGCGCTCTTTCTCGGTATCCGACAACAGCATTTCCCGAACCAGCATAATCCGGTCTTCACCGAAGAACATGTGTTCAGTACGGCAGAGACCGATACCCTGAGCACCAAAGGCCATGGCGGTTTCACACTGATCGGGCTGGTCGGCATTTCCGTAAATTTTCATAGAACGTACCTCGTCGGCCCATTCCATGATTTTTTCATAGTAATGAAGGTCGGCTGAACCGGTAACGTTTTCGTTCAGAACGTACTTGCGAACCACGTCGGAAGGTTTGGTTTTCAGGTGGCCCGAAATAACTTCCCCGGTATTTCCATCGATGGAAATCCACGTGCCCTGATCATAGGTCTGACCGTTGATGGTCATGGTAAAATCATGATAATCGATGGAAATCGACTCGCATCCCACGATACAGACTTTACCCATCTGACGGGCTACCAGAGCCGCATGTGAGGTCATCCCGCCACGTGCAGTCAGAATACCTTCAGAAAGTCGCATTCCTCTGATGTCTTCTGGTGAGGTTTCAACACGAACCAGCAGAACGGGTTCATTGTATTTCTTGAGCATGTCTTCCACGTCTTCTGACCGGAAAACCACGCGGCCCGATGCTGCTCCGGGGCCGGCAGGAAGTCCCTTACCCAGTAATTTTCCAGCTTTAATGGCTGCCTTTTTCTCATCAGCATCAAAGGTGGGGCGCAGCAACTGGTTTAACTGATTGGGTTCAATCCGTCCCAAGGCTTCCGATTTGGTAATTAACCCTTCCTCAACAAGGTCAACCGCAATCCGCAGTGCAGACATACCTGTCCGTTTTCCATTCCGGCATTGAAGCATGAACAGCCGTCCGCGTTCAACCGTGAATTCGAGATCCTGCATGTCACGGTAATGCTTTTCGAGGGTATGGGCCGTATCGAGCAGTTGTTTGTAAATGGCAGGTGCTTCTGCATCCAGTTCTGCGATAGGTTTGGGTGTGCGGATCCCGGCAACCACATCTTCGCCCTGTGCATTGATGAGATACTCACCATAAATTTTATTTTCGCCGGTGGCCGGATTTCTGGTAAATGCGACTCCCGTTCCCGAGTCATCACCCATGTTGCCATAGACCATGGCCATGACATTGACGGCGGTTCCCCAGCTTTCAGGAATCTGGTAAATTTTGCGGTATTCAATGGCTCTCGGATTCATCCATGACCGGAAAACGGCTGCAATGGCACCCCATAATTGCTCTTTCGGATCTTCGGGGAAGGGTTTTCCGGAAAGTTTTTTAACCAGCGCTTTGAATTCCTTTACAAAATCCTTCAGGTCCTTTGCATCCAGATGGGTGTCATCAGTAATCCCCTTGGCATGTTTGCGCTTTTCGATCACTTCGTCAAAATAGTTCGATTCACCTTTCTTGCCGACCCCGAGAACCACATCGGAGTACATCATGATAAACCGCCGGTACGAGTCATAGGCGAAACGCTCATTGCCGGTCGAGGCAATCAGCCCTTTAACCGTTTCATCATTCAATCCAAGATTCAGAATGGTATCCATCATTCCCGGCATCGACACACGTGCACCCGACCGGACTGATACCAGCAGGGGATTTTTGGTGTCGCCGAACTTTTTGCCCATGTCCGATTCAATTTTTGACAAGGCCTCTTCAACTTGTTTCTCAAGTCCGTGAGGATAATTCCAGTTGTTCTGATAGTATTCAACACACACTTCGGTGGTGATTACCAGACCGGCGGGAACCGGAAGTCCCATGTTGGTCATTTCGCAAAGGTTTGCCCCTTTACCTCCCAGAAGGTTTTTCATATCGGCACGGCCATCGGATGTTCCATGACCAAAGTAGTAGACGTATTTCCGGTTTTCAGCAGACATTGTCGTTCTCCGTTTTTGACTTAATAAACAAACTATTTTCTCTTTATATCCGCAATTTTGGCAAATCACAGAACAAATGAAAACGCTTCCGGGAAGTCTAATTAAAGGTTAATGGAATTTATCTTATATGAAAAAAGGTCAATAATGTCTCTAATTTACTTGCGTGAAATCATGAGAAATGAAATCATCCTTCCTCAGGCCGATTTCTGAAGGTGGGGCAGAGGGGTCCCGGAGTCTGAATAGAAGTCAGGAACGAGTTTGCGGCTTAACTGTTCATAGTGGTCTTTGTGAACCATCAGTTCAGCAGCTGAGAAGTTGATCACCCAAAGGTCCGAAAGCCGGATCAGCGTGAGTTTCCGGTGGGCGATGGTCGTGAGCAGGCACAGTTCCAGGTAGCCCAGCGAGAACAGGACATATTCCAATCTGTTTGGACGCCTGAGATGGAATCCGAATCGGGACATGGATTCCCGGTTCAGGTAGTGGACCATTCCTCTGAATTCGCAGTCAGCCTTCAGTTCTCCGCGTTCAATGGCCAGGCAAAGCTGATGGAGGCCCGCCGCCAGGAAACCGAGGATCCGGCTGGGTTTGGCCCGGTTGCGCTTCAGAAAGAAATCCCATGGAGTACCAAGATGGATTTCGTAAAGCCGCTGATTGAACCGGACGGTAAACAACATGGGTGAATAATACCTGTAAAATCCCAGGCGTCTGAACAGGGGTGTGGTCAGATACCGCAGCAAACGATACGCAATCAGATAAACGGGCAGTAAGGCAATCCAGATCATTTGGTAAAGATACAACCGGCACCCGAATTTGTGGTTCACTGTATCAGGTGCACCTCCCGGAATCGGAATTATCAGGTGGTCCTTCGCCTTTTTACCGGGACACACTATTTTTACCTGTCGGAGGTATCATGCGATATTGGCTCGTGAAGTCAGAACCCGATGTCTATTCGTGGGATCGGTTGGTCAGGGAAGGAGAGACCGTATGGGATGGGGTAAGGAACTATCAGGCACGCAACAACCTGCGGGATATGAGAAAGGGTGACCAGGTTTTGTTTTATCACAGTAACAACGGAATGGAAGTGGTCGGAATTGCGGTTGTCAGCAAAGAATCGTTTCCCGACCCTGGTTCCGATAATCCGGCCTGGCTGGCGGTTTGTCTGAAACCATGGCAGGCTCTGAAAAAACCATTGGCGCTGACGCTGATGAAACAAACACCGGAATTGAGTCAATTGGGTCTGATCAGACAGGGAAGGCTGTCGGTCATGCCGGTTTCACCCGAAGAATTTAATCTGATCTGCTCATTGGGAGGGCATCCATGAAAAAGGTATTCAGCTATCTGTTCCTGTTCACATTTTTCGCTTCCTGCGGTGAAAAAGCCATTTATGACAACGGTACTTTTCAGGTCTGGCGTGACCGCGTCGGGCAGGGCGGGTTTATAGCAAAAGCCACCAGCGATTCCAGCCTTGAATCTACCTATGCCAGTGGGTTTACTATTCCGGTGAAAAATACCGTTTTCTTCAAACTGGCCATCAACGGAATTGACAATGAGCGCGATTTTGCGCAAAACCATCAGTGGATGATTCCGGTGGGAGCCGACTCGGTCACGACCCCCGTGTTTACTTTCGGTCAGGCAGATCCGGCCTTACAGGGAGATCCGGTTTTTCTGGACCGGGATGTCCGGGTAACCTTTCGGGTTGATATGCGGCCTGTCCTGTCATCCTTTAAAAGCAAAGGATTTTTTGAAACATTCAATAAAACGCGCATCGATTCGTCCGGTTTTCAGGGTGTCTATATTGCTGGTAATGTCGCCCCCCTTACATGGGATTTCGGCCGCCTGACCAGTCAGCCAGACTTCAGGCTGAGCGATCCTGATGGAGATTCGGTTTTTACCGTCACACTTAACATCCCGCATAAGGCCACCCCGGTCAGTGCAAATACCGATGGAAAGTGGTCTCAGACCCGGGACCTTTCCGGCTTGCCCCGCTACCAATCGGATAGTCCGCTTCTGAATGCTCTGTACCGCATGTCACTTGAAGAAATGTTGCTGAACATCAGGGAAGATGGTGCCTTTATGGCCGGCAAGGAATGGATGGGTGTCTGGACCCGCGATATCAGTTACTCCATTCATCTGGCCCTGGCCGGTATTAAGTCGGAATCCTCGAAAACCAGCCTGCTTGCAAAAACCGCCGATGGAAGAATCATTCAGGATACCGGTACCGGTGGATCCTGGCCGGTTTCCACGGACCGGCTGGTCTGGTCCCTGGCGGCCTGGGAAATCTACCTCTCAACAGGTGATCGCGACTGGCTCGGGAAGGCCTATCAGCTCATCAGCCAATCGGTGGAAACTGATTGGAAAACCGCAGTGGACCCCGCGACCGGTCTGATTCGTGGTGAATCCAGTTTTCTGGACTGGCGAGAACAATCCTATCCCAGGTGGATGGATTCTAAAGATATTTATGACAGCTACGCGCTTGGAACCGTATCGGTTTATGCTCACACGCTCAGCATTCTTTCGGCCATGTCTGAGGAGTTGGGAAAACCGGAACCCAAATGGTCTCAGGCGGCCATGAGGGCGAAAAAATCGCTGAATGATCAATTCTGGTTGCCCGATTCAGGATATTTCAGTCAGTACGTCTATGGCCGTGTGCATAAAACAGCTGCTCCCGGATCGGAAACGCTTGGAAACTCGCTGCTGGTCCTGTTTGGTCTGACCGATTCATCCCGTTCATTCCAATCCATCCGCCGGATTCCCTCCTATGCGTTCGGAACTCCCACTTTTCATCCGCAGCTGTCTGATGTCAGCCCGTATCACAACCAATCCATGTGGCCGTTTGTTCAGGCTTATTACACACTTGCTGCCCGACAGACCCGGTTTTTACCGGGTGTTGAGCATGGGTTGGCTTCCATGATCAGAGCAGGGGCACTGTTCCTGACCAACAAAGAAAATCTGGTGATTTCCACCGGCGATTTTATGGGAACAGAAATCAATTCAGACCGCCAACTGTGGAGTGTGGCCGGCCAGCTGGCCATGGTTCACCGGGTTCTGCTCGGTATGAAACCGACAGTGAAAGGATTAGCTATCAGACCCATGGTTCCGCCTGGTTATACAGACCGGCAATCGTTAACCGGATTCAGGTACCGTGATGCGGATATCAGTCTGACCGTTATTGGTTTCGGTACCAGAATGGCCTCGGCCACTGTCAACGGAGAACCGGTAGAAAAGGTCCTCATTCCTGCAGATGCCACCGGACCTCAGACCATTGTGATTAACATGAACAATGAATGGAAGGAAAAGGAATCCCTGCGGTTGCTCGCAGAAGCGAGGATCCCGGCTCAGCCGGTTGTCACCGCTGATGAAGGAACAACTGGTATGACCTGGCAGCCCGTTGATGGGGCAGTGGACTATGAAATTTTCAGAAACGGGGTTGCGGTTGAAAAGACCCGTGAAACAGCATTCCGGTTTACCGGATCAGGATATTCTGAATATCAGGTCAGAGCCTGGTCACCCGAAGGACCCTCCCTGCTTAGCCGGCCGGTGGTGGTCAGTCCTACCCGGATTGCCATTGAAGCAGAAGGGAAAACCCGGGGAGAGACCATCATCGGTGGTTTTTCGGGAACCGGTTACCTCTTCTATCGGACCGGTAAAAATCCGTCTGCTTCCTGGTCTGTAAATTTCCCCGAAGCCGGGCGGTGGGAACTCAGGGCCCGGTATGCCAATGGAAACGGACCAATCAATACCAACAATAAGTGCGGAATCAGGACCTTGCGGGTAAACGGAACACCGGTCGGGGTCATGGTTTTCCCACAAAGAGGAGATGGGGATTGGACCAATTGGGGTGAATCATCCGGACTGGTACTTGATCTGAAAGCCGGTCCAAACACTTTTACCCTGACGGAGGATGCCTGGAACCGGAACATGAACGGTCAGGTGAACGATTTTCTGCTCGATCAGTGGGAATGGGTCAAAGTCGGACCCTGAACGCATTCAATAAAAACCTGAAAAACATTTTGCATGACAAAGACCATTCGTTTATGTCCGGTGAGTGAGGTTCCGGAATCAAAACCCCGATGCGTGTCGGCGGAAGGCACCCATTTTGCTGTTTATCGCCTGGAATCTGACTTTGTGGTGATCCGGGATGAGTGTCCCCATCAGATGGCTTCCTTCGAGGGGGCCCCCTGTATCAACGGTACGCTCACCTGTGGATTTCATGGCTGGGTTTTCGATTTAAAAACCGGTGTGCCCATGAAGGGGTTCGGCAACCTGACCCTCTACCCGGTCCGGGTTGAAAATGATTTTATCCTCATCGACTATCATGAGGATCAGTCGGGTCAATCGGCCTATCACGCATCATTTATCCGCTGAAGGAGAACATGGAAAGTTCAGACTCGATCGAATCAACACTCTCAGTGGCAAGGTTCATACAGGGAAAATATCTGAAAGATATTCCAGAATTATACCCGGCCGAAGCTGTTATAATGAATGACCTTCCCATGGAGGCGTTTCTGGAGTTTGCAGAAGAAATGCATCTGGATGTAAAACCAATTGCGCCTCCCGGTTTTGCACAGGAGTTCCAGGTCAAACGGGTGTTTCTTCAGTTTCCGTTCGGGGAATTTCTGAAGATCAACGGGTTCAGACCCAAAAGCGGTACCGTGACCCAGTCGGGAGACTACGCCGAAACCCATGAAGGTATTTATCTCGGAACATGGGATTCCAGGCCGTTTGTTATCTCCAATCTGTTTTTTTACCATGGGATGAATCAGGGTTTCCTGAATCAGTTCCTGTTCACGCCGGTGAAACATCCCTCCCTGCGTCATGATCTCCTTCAGGCCTTTTCACAATGGTTTTCCTCGAAGGTGGCTTCGGCAGGTCCTTACCAGATTGATATCCTCAGTTCGTTCAATACAAAAGCTGTTCACTGGAACGATTTTTTCAGTGCTGAAGACCGGGCACGGGAATTTAAAGCCTTTTTTGATTCCCGTCTGAGACCCGAAGCCGGCCTGGTGCCCTTGTACGAGGATGCCCTTCCATCGGTGACAGTAGTGGGACCCAGTGGTTGCGGAAAGTCCTTTCTGATCAACATTCTGATGACCGAGTATCCCGAATTCAAGTTTTTCATGTTCAGGCCATCCGATGAATCCAATGCATTCTCAGCACTGGATTTTATTGAACGCAGCAAACGGTTTCCCAAACGGATTTATGTGTTCGAAGAATTGGATACCCTGGCTGAGACCATGTCGGGATTGCAGATCTGGCGTTACCTGATTGAAGAAGGGGTCAGTAAGGATTCAGGACACGTGGCCATGGTGATTGCCACCTCTTCCTACCCTGAAATTCTGAAATCGGCGGTGGAGTTCAGACCCGATCTCTTTGGCCGTGTCTGGCGGTTTGACTACCCGGCTGAAGCCGTCCGGAAACAATACCTGAGGCATCTGACCGACGGAGTCCGGCTGAAGGATGATGACTGGAAACGAATCATTGAGGAAACCGATGGATTTTCCTTCGCCTGGATGCGTGAGGCATGGAAGGAAGCCCGGTTTCTCATGGCAGGAAACCCATCCATGAAACCTGGTGAGGCAATTCTGGATTCGATCCGGGAGTTAAAAAGCCGGGTCACTCTCGTCCGGGACAAATTTGCCCAGGGAGGTCTCACACGTAAGTTCGGATTTAACCGCTGATGAAATTGCCATCTGTGCAGCCGAGAACTCCGGCAAAGGGAAAGTTACTGCTGTCTGAACCGATGCTTCAGGATCCGAATTTCAGAAGAACGGTGGTCCTGCTCTGCGAACACAGTCCGGATGGTTCTTTTGGTCTGATTATCAACAAACCAATTCCCATTACCCTTGATGAAGTAATGCCCGGCCAGAGTCTTCCCGAAATTCCCCTGTTTCTGGGGGGACCCGTGCAGCCGGATACCCTTCATATCCTTCATAAACTGGGTGAGGCCATTGCCGGATCTGTTGAAGTTACGCCGGGGGTTTGGTGGGGAGGTGATTTTGAAGAAATCAGACAGATGCTCACACTGGGTGTGGCAGATGGCGCTGATTGCCGGTTTTTTATCGGGTACTCCGGTTGGGCTGAAGGCCAGTTACAGGATGAAATGAACCAGGGAGGGTGGCTGGTTGCCGACAACCGCCCCGGATATTCATTCACTGAAGACCCTGATCATCTCTGGCGGCAGATTCTCCGCGACATGGGAGGCGATTACTCGATCCTGTCCAATTTCCCCGAAAATCCGAAAATGAACTGACCTGACTTCAGGCGTTCAGTTTTTCTTCTACTTCTCTGATGGCTTGCCTGCACTGATCAATGACCAGAGAAATCATGTCAGAGATTTGAGGATAAGGCTTCTGACTTTTGACGGCCGTTTCGATCCGGATAAACAGAGCCTGAGTTTCACTCATACCGAGATTGGCAGCCGAACTTTTCAGCTTATGTGCAATGGCTTTGATGGTCTGCAGGTCAGCCGTTTGTCTGGCTGCTTCCAGTTTCTCCAGTTCAGCAGGGGTATGCGTTTTGAAAATGGTAAGAATTTCGTGAATAAAATCCTGATCATTGTCTGCCAGATCGTTCAGGTATGAGAGATTGATCAGTCCCATGTCATTCCTCAGCGAAGGGTAGAAAGGACCTGTCGGATGATGGCAATGCCTTCATCAATGACGGTGAGCGGAATGTTCAGTGCCGGACGGAACCGGATGGAACGTGGTCCGCAAACCAGAATCATCAATCCATTGTCATAACACCGGCTGATAAATTGCTTCCTCAGGTCGGCCGATGGCAGATCAAACGCGCACATCAGACCAAGTCCGCGCGGATTGGTTACCATCCCTTCGAATTCAAGAGCCAGACTCTGGATATGGTGAAGCAGATAAGCACCGGCACTGTTGGCATGACCGACCAGGTCTTCTTCCTCAATGATTTCCAGATAGCGGGTCGACCGGACCATATCGGTCAGGTTTCCGCCCCAGGTTGAGTTAATCCGGGAAGGAGTGTGGAAAACGTTCGCAGGAACGGTATCAATCCGCTTGCCTGCAAGCACACCGCAGATTTGCGATTTTTTTCCGAAGGCCAGGATGTCCGGTTCAACAAAGTGCTCATGTGCCCAGAATTTTCCGGTCAGGCCAAATCCGGTCTGAACTTCATCAAAAATCAGCAGCACATCACTTTCATCAGCAATCTGGCGAAGACTCTGGAGGAAGCTTTTTCTGAAATGAACATCGCCTCCTTCAGCCTGAATTGGCTCGATGATTATGGCGGCGATATCATCCTTGTTGGCGGCAATGGCCTGTTTGATTTCAAGAATCGCCTGTTCTTCCAATTGCTGTGTTGCGGCCACCGATTCATCGGTCAGCGGGAAATGCAGGCCCGGATTTACTATACGGGGCCAGTCAAATTTGGGGAAGTAGGCCGTTTTATCGGGAACTGTGTTGGTCAGGGATATGCAATACCCCGACCGGCCATGGAACGCCTGCCTAAAGTGAATAATCTGGTGCCCTTTTTCCGATTGATAACCTTTTTCAAAGTTGAGCCTGACTTTCCAGTCGAAGGCAACCTTCAGGGCATTTTCAACCGCCAGGGTTCCGCCATCAATCAGGAAGAGATAGGGCAGATGTCCGGGAATTCCGACTCTGGAATAGGTGGCCACGAAGGCGGCCATTTCCTCTGTGTAGATATCCGAGTTGGAAGGCTTCATCAGCGAAGCACGTGTCAGACGGGCCAGGAAGTCATGATCCCGGGCAATCCTTGGGTGGTTGAAACCAATGGGAGTCGAGGCGAAAAAAGTGAAGAAATCGACGAACCGGCGGCCGGTACGCTTGTCAGCCAGATAGGATCCCTCGCTTTTTTCGAGGTCCAGAACCAGATCGAATCCATCAACCAGCATGTGTTTACGCAGGGTGGAGTGAACGGTTTCCGGTGTGATCTGAAGTGCAGAATGGGTCATGGTCATGGTTTAATAATCTCCTTAGAGGCGGCGAGGCCGGCTTTGGTCCGTAATCACAATGGCCGGGGAAACCATGTCGGGTTACTGGTCGGATAAATTTACCTTTCTGTGAGTCCAAAATCAATAAACCGGTCGGGTTGCCGGGGGCCGGATTGCGTTGACTTTCAGGGGGGCCCCGTCTATCTTCGGGCCTTGCCTTATGGCAGAAAACCGCTGTTGTTTAACTAACCGGAAAGACTGGCACATGGATTTAAAAGATATCCGTCAACTCATTAAAATGGTTGATGAAAGCAATGTCGATGAAGTCCGGCTCGAGAAAGATGACTTTAAAATTGTTGTCCGGAAGGGTCGTGGATTTGTGACCATGCAACCTTCTCCTGCCCAGCCCGTTTCTTATCAGATGCAGGCTCCGCCGGTTGCTCCGGCCCCCGTATCACCCGCCGTAACGGCCGCCGCTGCTCCTGCTGCAAGTGAAGCTCCTGCTGCCTCGGAGAAATATCATGAAATTAAATCACCCATCGTTGGGACCTTCTACACATCACCCGCTCCCGATGCTGATGTCTATGTGAAACCAGGTGACTCGGTCAGTGCCGGGGACGTAATCTGTATCATCGAAGCCATGAAACTCATGAATGAGATTGAATCGGATGTATCTGGAAAAATTGTGAAGGTGATGGTGGAAAACGGTAAACCTGTCGAATTCGGTCAGGTCCTTTTCCTTGTAGAGCCCAACAAGTAAGAAAGGTTACCGGGTGTTTAACAAAATTCTGATAGCGAACCGGGGCGAGATCGCACTCCGGGTCATTCGTGCCTGCCGGGAATTGGGAATCCGTACCGTTGCCGTGTACTCCACCGCCGATCGTGATTCACTCCATGTCCGTTTTGCAGATGAAGCCGTTTGTATCGGCCCTCCCCCCGGCAAAGAATCCTACCTGAATATTCCAAGAATCATTTCGGCTGCCGAAATCACCGGTGCGGATGCTATCCATCCCGGCTATGGGTTTTTGTCTGAAAATGCCGATTTCAGTGAAATCTGTTCCTCTCATGGAATCAAGTTTATCGGGCCGTCACCTGATATGATCAAATCCATGGGAGACAAGGCATTTGCCAAGGATACCATGAAAAAGGCAGGCGTTCCGGTGGTTCCCGGGTCTGATGGTTTGGTCCCCACCGCCGAGAAAGGGCGGGCCATTGCCGATCAGATGGGATATCCGGTCATTATCAAGGCTACAGCCGGAGGCGGTGGCCGTGGTATGCGGATCTGCAATTCAGGTGAAGAGTTTGAAAAATTGTTCAATATGGCCCGGACCGAAGCCGAATCGGCGTTCGGAAACGGAGCGGTTTATGTTGAAAAGTTCATTGTTGAACCCCGCCACGTTGAAATACAGGTGCTTGGCGATCAGCACGGAACCGTCATCCATCTAGGTGAACGGGATTGTTCGGTTCAGCGGCGGAATCAGAAACTGATCGAGGAATCTCCCTCGCCGGCCGTAACCCCTGAAATCAGAAAGAAAATGGGCGATGCAGCCATCAAGGGTGCCAAAGCCGTGAATTACGAAGGAGCCGGTACCATTGAGTTTCTGCTCGATAAATTCGGGAACTTCTATTTCATGGAAATGAATACACGTATTCAGGTCGAGCATCCGGTGACCGAAGAAGTGACCGGTCTGGATCTGATCCGCCAGCAGATACTGGTGGCAGCCGGAGAAAAACTCAAAATCAAATCGGTCAATCTTCATGGTCATGCCATTGAATGCCGGATCAATGCAGAGGATCCTGATCACGATTTCCGTCCCTCTGCCGGAATGATCACCAGTTTCCATGCCCCGGGCGGCCCTGGTGTCCGTGTGGATAGTCATGCCTACAACGGATACATGATCCCACCCAATTACGATTCCATGATCGGTAAACTTATCGTTCATGCTGATACAAGAGAAGAGGCCATCGAAAGAATGTACCGGGCACTCGATGAATTCGTGATTGAAGGCGTGAAAACCACCATCCCCTTCCATAAAAAGGTTATGAAATCGAAATTGTTCCGTAGCGGACATTTCGATACCAAGTTTATTGAACGCTACGAAGCCAGTTAACCGGAGCCATGCAATGAACATTCCTGCCGACTTAAAGTACACCAAAGACCACGAGTGGATCAGACTGGATGGCGACACCGCCACTGTTGGGATTACCGACTTTGCTCAGAAGGAATTGGGTGATATTATATATGTCGATCTGAAGGCAGTCGGATCGACCTTTAAGCAACACGCCGTTTTTGGAACCGTTGAAGCAGTAAAGACGGTCTCCGATCTGTTTATTCCGGTCAGTGGAACAATCCTGTCCGTCAATGAGGCCCTGAATAATGATGCCTCTGTTGTCAACACCGATCCTTATGGAAAAGGTTGGATGGTGACGGTGAAAACCGGCAACCCGTCCGAACTGGCTGGCCTGCTGACGGCCGATCAATACAAAGCGCTGATTGGTGCCTGAACCTGATCATCAGGTCAGGCTCAGAACCAGATCACCCGGTGCATTTCACCAGACTCCCTGATTCCCGGGAGCAGTTTCAGAACTGGTTTCCGGTCTTCCTGCCGGAATTCCTATTTTTGCATTTTTACCAATCATCCCGCAGATGCAGCATTCTCAAACCATCCTGATTCTTGATTTCGGAAGTCAGTACACCCAACTGATTGCCCGCCGTGTTCGCGAAGCCGGTGTCTATTGCGAAATCCATCCTTACAACAAAGCAACTGAGGCCATCGGAAAACTGAATCCGAAAGGAATCATTCTCAGTGGCAGCCCGTTCAGTGTGTACGGCGCCGATGCCCCGCTACCTGATGAAATTGTTTTTTCAACCGGGGTACCGGTCCTCGGAATCTGTTACGGCATGCAGGTGCTTGCGCATCTGTATGGTGGAAAAGTCGATCCGGCGGCAAGACGTGAATTTGGCCGGGCTGAAGTCCGGATCACACATCCTGACTGCAGTCTGGTTACCGGAATCCCTGCTTCCTTTAAGGTCTGGATGAGTCACGGTGATCATCTGACCAAGGCTCCGGAGGGTTTTCTTCCGGTGGCCGAATCGGATAACGCCCCGTTTGTGATTGTTGAAAATGCGGCGAAAAAGTACTATGGCGTCCAATTTCACCCAGAAGTGGTTCATACCGACTTTGGTCGTGAATTGCTCTCGAATTTTGTCCACCGGATTGCCGGCTGCTCTTCAGATTGGACTCCCGCTTCCTTTATCAAGGAAAAAATCAGAGAAATCAAAGAACAGGTCGGGACCGACCAGGTTATTCTGGGATTGTCTGGAGGGGTCGATTCAACGGTGGCTGCCGTGCTTATTCACGAAGCCATCGGCGACCAGCTGAACTGCATTTTCGTCGACCATGGTCTGCTCAGAAAAAACGAAGCACAGGAAGTGGAATCCCTGATCCGCGACCGGTACCATATCAAACTGAAAGTGGTCGAAGCCAGTGATTTGTTTCTGGGTGAACTGGCCGGGGTGACCGATCCCGAGAAAAAACGAAAAACCATTGGCCGTTTGTTTGTCGATGTATTTGAAAAAGAGTCACGGGCAGTCAAAAATGCCAGATGGCTCGGGCAGGGAACTCTATACCCCGATGTGATCGAATCTGTTTCGTTTAAAGGCCCTTCGGTCACCATCAAATCCCATCACAATGTGGGGGGATTGCCCGAAAAAATGAATCTGAAACTCCTGGAACCCTTCAGGGAATTGTTTAAAGACGAGGTCAGGGCAATCGGCAAGGAATTGGGAGTGCCCGAGGCAATTGTCAACCGGCATCCGTTTCCCGGGCCGGGATTGGCCATCCGGATTATCAGTGATGTCACCCGCGAAAAAATCAGGGTGCTGCAGGAAGTCGATCATATTTTTATTTCAGAACTGAAGTCATCGGGCCTGTATCATGAAACCTGGCAGGCGTTTGCAGTCCTGTTGCCGATTCAATCGGTTGGGGTGATGGGTGATGAACGGACCTATGAGAATGCGGTGGTTTTACGTGCCGTGACCTCGGTGGACGGAATGACCGCCGATTGGGCCCATCTGGATTATCAGTTTCTTGCGAAAGTTTCCAACCGGATCATTAATGAAGTCCGTGGAGTTAACCGGGTGGCCTATGACATCAGTTCCAAGCCGCCTGCTACCATCGAATGGGAATAACCATGAGATTCTTCTGCCTGTTTCTGCTGATACCCACCTGGTCGCTGACGCTGTCGGCTCAGGTTTCTGCCACCCGTTTACTCGAATACTGGAAGCAGGGCAACTATGACTGGGTGGCCAGGGAAGCTTTTCAGAGTACCGATACCACCGGACTTGCCCGGTTAATGGGACTTAAATCGCTGAACAGGACAGGCCGCTTTACCGATGCTTACCAAATGGTCCGGTCGGGCACTTTCCGCTTCAGTCAGACCCGCTATGAAACAGAATGGTGGTATGAAGCAGGAGTGGCTGCCTACCAGTTGATGCAATCTGCCGATGCTTTCCGGTTCTGGATGAAAAGCTACCGGCTGACTCCGGACAGCCAGACCGGCGACCACATCAGAATGTTGCTGTTCACCGAATTAACCGTGGATGAATCAGTAACCCTGCTTTCAGAAAACACCCCTTTCCCAGCCGATCCGTGGCTTCCCTGGCTGCGCGCATTGGCTGCCAGTTCACAGCAATTGCCGGCAGTCGATGGCTGGATGATCAGAAACGGACTCGATCCTGCCTCCTTACCTGCCACCAACACCGCTTCTATTCCCATGAAAAAGGTCAGGATCGGTGTGTTGCTTCCGTTTTTTGAAAACGCCGATTCACTTGATGGAACCGAAGAACCAGGTCGGGAAGTATTGCGTGGATTTCTGCTCAGACTTGAAGAGACCATTCGTGAGTGGGGACCATCAGTAACAGTCATATTCAAAGACACCCGCTCCGACCCTGAACTCGCCGCCAAACTGGCTGCCGAACTGATCAGTATTCACCGGGTGAACCTGATAGTCGGCCCTCTGTTCAGTGATGAATGTCTGGCTGTCCGTGATCTGGCCATACAACACCGGATCCCCGTGATCACACCTACAGCCACACGCGATGATTTGTTTGCCGGGTCTTCTTATCTCTTTACCATGAATACGACCCTGAAAACACGTGGCCGGATTGCAGCCGAACAGGTGAAGCCACTGATAGAAGAGGCCATCCGGCTGAATAAAACCCGATCGGCCAGACTGCTTCTGGTTGCGGAAGAAGCATCCGATGCAGAAGTAATGGCGGCTTCGTTTGCCAGTCTCGTGGCTGAAGTGGATAGTGCGAAAGTTACCACGGCGTTGTTTCCGGCCGATAGTCCCGACATCAGACGGTATATTCCGTTCGGAAGGGAAGATGATCCCGATACCCTTGATTTTATTTATGCCCCTGCCAGCGATCCGGAACAGGCTGAGCTCATGGTTTCCCATATCAGCTACATGCGGATTTTAGGAAACTACATTGTGAACTCAGCCTGGAACACAGAAGTCATTTACAAAAAATTCCGCGTTCAGACTGCCATGACGGTTATGGTCAACGACTGGGCCATAGACACCACCGTTGCCGATTATGCACGCTTTAAAGCCGATTACCGCTCGGTCTATGGCGGGGAGCCGGGAGTCCTGGCCTTCAGGGGTGCCGATGGTGCCGATTTCACGGCCTGGTTAATCCGTCAGGGCATTCCCGGACACACTGAACCCGATGCGGCATTGCGTTCACTGCCTGTTTTCAATGGTTTCACAGGACCAATCTGGTTTAACGGACAGGTTTCCAATCAGGCCATTCCCATCCTGAGGCGTCAGAATGGTTCCTGGGTGCCTTATGAGCCCAAAGGCCTACCGTTCCATTAAGGAGTGGCCGGAACAGGACCGGCCCCGTGAGAAACTGGTCGATCAGGGCCCCGGCTCCCTGACCGATTCCGAGTTAATTGCCATCCTGCTCGGTTCGGGCAGCAGGGAATTGTCGGCTACAGAGGTGGCCAAAATGATTCTTCAGGAAGCCGGGGGAATAGCCGGCCTGAAAAGAAGCACCATCAGCAGTCTCAGCACAGCCAATGGAGTCGGGACTGCACGGGCGGCCGGACTTTTGGCTGCCATAGAATTGGGACGACGGGTACAGGCGGCAGCCGGCCCGGAAAAAGTCGTGATCAGGGGCCCCGAGGATATTTTTAAAAATTACGGTTACCAATACGTGGATCTGCAGCAGGAAGTTTTTGCGGTGGTGGTTCTCGATACGGCCAATCAGGTTCTGGCACATAAAAAAATCACCCGAGGAACGCTGAATCAATCATTGGCCCATCCGCGCGAAGTATTTCGGACGGCCATCGAACGGTCGGGCAATTCCGTGATTCTGATTCACAACCATCCGAGCGGAAATCCCTCGCCAAGCCAGGAAGACATCAATCTGACCAAAAAAATGGTTCAGGCAGGGAACATCGTGGGAATACGGGTTGTTGACCATGTTATCATGGCGGGAAACACCTTTACCTCCATGGCCAGTCTCGGTTTTGTCGATTAAAACCCGTTTTTGATTGACATAACAAAGGACTGAACCTATTTTTGTCTGAAATTTTCCATAAAATTGTCCACCAGGAGATCCTCAATGAAAAAGAACCGCACCTATCTGTTACTGGGAACAGCAGTTTTGATGTCCTCAGTGCTCTTCGCTGGTTGCACCAAATACGCAACTCCCGAAGAACTGGCTGCACTGGATGCAAAGAATGCAGAAATCAAGAAACTCCGTGATCAGGTTGCCGCTTGTAACAATGCCAACTCTGCACTGAATTCACAGATTGCCGATGCCGAGGCTCAGCTTCGCCGGGCACAGGATGACAAGGCATTCGTCGAAAGAGGACTTGCTACCTTTAACCCTGCTGCTTTTGCCCCGAAACCAGTAGAGACGCCCAAGAAAAAAGGCAAGAAATAATTAACCTCAGCGCGTAAGCAAGAATTGATGGAGTTTACAATGAAAAAATTAAGTCTCATGACCGGAATGATTCTGGTTGCTGCGGTTGCCTTCTCATCCGCTGCCTTTGCTCAGGAAGAGCGCAAGGTTAAATATGAAGATTATGAAAAACAGGTTCGTGCAGCCGATTCAACACTGGCTGTACTGAAACAACGCGAAGCAGCCTGTAAGGAAGAAACCGGAAAACTGGAAGCCAAACTGGCCGATGTCCGGTCGAAGATTGCCTCCACCGAAGATGAGATCCTCAAATTGGTTGAAGCCACCAAAGAAAGCCGTGATGCTTATTCCCGTGAACTGGATGCCATTGACAACCGGATCAAGGCACTGGCTGCTCTGTCGAACGACGAATTGTTTGCCCGTCGTGCAGAACTGGATGTGATCGAAGCCGATCTGAACAAACTGCGGATGAACAAACTGAGTCTGCTTCCTGAAAATGCCCGCCGCATTGAAGGAATGGTTGCTCAGATCGACAAACTCCGTAAGGTTCAGCCGACCACCCAAACCTACACCGTTGGTACATGGGCAAAGGATCGTGACTGCTTGTGGAACATTGCAAAGAAGAAATCCATTTACGACAATCCGTTCAAATGGCCGACCATTTACAATGCAAACAAGGACAAAATCCGCGATCCGAACCTGATCTATCCTGGCCAGGTTCTCACCATCCCTAAAGATGCCAAGTAACCGGATCTGAATTTGTTGACTGATCTGTAAACGATCAAAAGCCCATTCACCCAACGGTGGATGGGCTTTTTTGTTTTATCAAGGACTCAAAGTGCTTACCCATAAAATCAGCCTTGACCATGCTGCCGCCTCCCAGATACTTGGCAGCAATGACCGGCATCTCAAACGGATTGCCGGGGCTTTTGAAAATGCAGAAATCAGCGCCCGGGGAAGTCAGATCAACATCCGTGGTGAACTGGATGATATCAGGCTGCTCGAAAAGATTTTCAATGAGCTGACGTTTATTGCAGGAAAACACGGTGAAGTGACTGAAAAAGATCTTTCCACCGTCCTTGATCTGGTTTCGGTGGGGAAATCGGTGTCCCGTGACGACATCGACAATGTATTGCTGTTTACCCGGAATGAACCGGTCCGGGCAAAAACCGAGGGACAGAAGCGATATGTGAAGCTCGTTCAGAAGAATGACATTGTTTTCTGCATCGGTCCTGCCGGAACCGGCAAATCGTTTCTGGCAGTCGCCATGGCCGTGGCTGCTCTCAAAAACCGGGATGTCAGCCGGATTGTCCTTGCTCGTCCTGCTGTGGAAGCCGGTGAATCACTTGGCTTTTTACCAGGGGATATGCGTGAAAAAGTGGATCCCTACCTGAAACCCCTTTATGATGCTCTGAACGATATGCTCTCTGCTGAAAAGGTGAAGGAACACATCGACAAAGGGGTTATCGAAATTGCCCCACTGGCCTTTATGCGGGGCCGGACCCTGAACAATGCTTTTATTATTCTGGATGAAGCACAAAATACCACACCGACTCAGTTAAAAATGTTCCTCACCCGTCTTGGAATGAATTCCAAGGCGATTATCACCGGGGATATCTCCCAGATCGACCTGGTGAATCCTGAAATGAGCGGATTGGTAAGGATCCAATCTATTCTGAAAGGAATTGAGGGAGTCGGGTTTATTTATCTCGATAAGGCCGATGTGGTCAGGCACCGGTTGGTCAGAGAAATCATCGATGCTTATGAAAAGTATGAGCTGCAGTCCCCGGCCACTGATTCTTCGTCAAAAACGGCCAGAAAACGCAGATAGTTGTTTTTCTTTGACCCGTTAACGACTTTTCCGTTCTGAATCGCAACAAACAGACCATAACATTTTGTCGGAAGTAAACCATGAACTCAGTCGTGATCGTAGCGGCCAGGCGGACGGCTATTGGCGCATTTCAGGGAATGTACTCAGATCTTTCAGCCATTGAATTGGGCGCAGCGGCCATAAAGGGGGCTGTTGAATCTGCAGGAATCGATCCGGCCACCATTCATGAATTAATCATGGGAAACGTTCTGACCGGGGGAACGGGGCAGGCCCCTGCCCGTCAGGCGGCCCTGAAAGCCGGCTTACCGGTGGCTGTTGAATGCATGACCATAAATAAGGTTTGTGGCTCGGGATTAAAGGCGGTCATGCTGGGGACGCAGGCCATCCGGACCGGAGATGCGTCGGTAGTGGTTGCCGGAGGAATGGAAAGCATGACCAATGCCGTGTACGTGCTCGACAAAGCCCGTGCCGGCTACCGGATGGGAAACGGTCAATTAATTGACACCCTTTTACATGATGGTCTTATCAATCCCTATTCGGGTGAACACATGGGAAATCTGGCCGAATTATGTGCCGATACCTGTCGGATCGACCGGTCTGCTCAGGATGAGTTCACCATTCGTTCTTATCAACTGGCCCTTGAGTCGATCAGTCAGGGGCGGTTTTCCGATGAAATTGTCCCGGTGACAGTGACCGATAAAAAGGGGACCACCACTTTTACCACAGATGAAGAGCCCGGAAGAGTCAAATTCGAAAAAATCCCGGGATTGAAACCGGTTTTTAAAAAAGACGGAACTGTAACAGCTGCCAACGCATCCTCTATTAACGATGGAGCAGCGGCTCTTGTTCTGATGGATGAAGACAAGGCCAGGCAGGCAGGGCTGAAACCGATGGCACGGATTCTGGCTCAGGCATCGGCTGCCAAAACCCCCGATTGGTTTACCACCGCCCCTGTTGATGTGATTCCGAAGGTATTAAAAAAGGCTGGTCTCGGCCTTTCTGAAATCGATCTGTTCGAAATCAATGAAGCATTTGCAGTGGTGGCTCTGGCTTCCAAAAACGAATTGGGAATTCCACTGGAAAAATTGAATGTGAATGGTGGGTCGGTGGCCCTTGGACATCCGATCGGCGCATCGGGCGCCCGTATTTTGGTTACGCTGGTCCATGCCCTCAGACAGCGAAACCTGAAGACCGGGTTGGCAGCCATCTGCATTGGCGGAGGTGAGGCTGCAGGATTGGTTATTGAACGGCTTGATTAAGGAACCTGCCAGCATGAAAAAAGACTCCATTCTTGTAATTGGCGCCGGAACCATGGGCAATGGAATTGCTCATGTCTTTGCACAGGCCGGGTATTCCACCACCCTGGTTGACCTTCAGCCGGATTTTCTTAAAAAGGCATTGGCAACCATTGAGACGAATTTATCGAGACAGGTGGCCAAAGGCCTGCTGACTGAAGAAGACAAGGTTGCAACCATCGGAAGACTTTCTACCAGCACAGACCTTAAATCGGCCGCACCGGGAAAATCCCTGATTGTGGAAGCCGCAACCGAAAACCCTGATGTAAAAACCGCTCTTTTCAGATCATTGGATGAGGTCAGCGATCAGGCAGCGATCCTGGCAACCAATACATCATCCATCAGCATCACACGCATTGCAGCAGCGACCAGACGACCTGGTCAGGTGATCGGCATGCATTTTATGAATCCGGTTCCGGTTATGAAACTGGTCGAAATTATCCGCGGATACTCCACCAGTGATCAGACTTATCTCGCTGTCAAAAAATACACAGAGGATCTGCAGAAGATTCCTGTTGAAGTGAACGATTACCCCGGTTTTATCTCAAACCGCATTCTGATGCCAATGATCAATGAGGCCATTTACACCGTTTATGAAGGAGTTGCCACTCCCGAAGCGGTTGACCAGATCATGAAGCTGGGCATGGCCCATCCGATGGGTCCGCTTCAGCTGGCCGATTTTATCGGACTGGATGTTTGTCTCGCAATTATGAACGTGCTGCATGATGGATTTTCTGACAGCAAATACCGCCCTTGTCCATTGCTGAAGAAAATGGTGGCTGCAGGCCATCTTGGAAAAAAAACGGGCTCGGGTTTTTATTCTTATGACCAAAAGAACGGATAAACCATGAACTTTACTCTGACCGAAGAACAACAGATGATCCGGGATATGGCCCGGCAGTTTGCCCAGGATGAATTGTTGCCTGGTGTGATTGAACGTGATGAACTGGAAGAATTTCCGCATGAAGCCGTGAAAAAAATGGGCGAACTCGGCTTTATGGGCATGATGGTCCCCGAAGAGTGGGGCGGGGCAGGGCTTGATGCCATCTCCTACGTGCTGGCCATGACCGAAATCAGTAAAGTGGATGCCTCGGCCGCCGTGGTTATGTCTGTGAACAATTCACTGGTCTGCTGGGGGCTGAATGAATATGGGACACCTGCACAGAAAGAAAAATTTCTGAAACCACTCGCCAGCGGGAAAAAATTGGGTGCTTTCTGCCTGTCGGAACCCAATGCAGGGTCTGATGCGTCCAATCAGGCAACCGTGGCCGTAAGACAAGGGAAGGAATGGGTGATTAACGGTGCCAAGAACTGGATCACCAATGGTCAGAATGCCGATATCTACCTGGTTTTCGCGGCAACCGATAAGGTGAACAAGTCCCATGGCATTTCCTGTTTCATTGTCGAAAAGGGGATGCCGGGATTTTCGGTGCTGAAAAAGGAAAAGAAACTGGGTATCCGCGGATCTGATACCTGCTCACTCGGTTTTACCGATGTGGTGGTCCCTGCAGAAAATCTGCTTGGACACGAAGGCGAAGGTTTCCGGATTGCGATGCAATCGCTGGATGGGGGCCGGATTGGAATTGCCTCTCAGGCCCTCGGCATTGCAAAAGCAGCTGTTGAACGTTCACTTGCCTACTCGAAGGAAAGAAAACAATTCGGACAGGAAATTGCCGGATTTCAGGCCATTCAATGGAAACTTGCTGAAATGGCCATGGAAACCGATGCTGCAGAACTGCTGATTCTGAAGGCTGCTTCCATGAAGGATGCACATCAGAAATATTCGCGGGAGTCGGCCATGTGTAAACTGTTTGCCAGCCGGACTGCGGTAAAATGTGCTTTGGAAGCCATTCAGATTCATGGCGGTTACGGATACGTAAAAGAATATCACGTTGAACGATTGTTGCGTGATGCAAAAATTACCGAGATATACGAGGGAACCTCTGAAGTCCAACACATTGTCATTGCCCGGGACATGGTCAAAAACGGGTATTAAAGTCTGCCTGCTTCTTTCACTTCTTTCCGCCGGTTGTGATTCCTTCAAACCGGTGGATAGTTGTGATTTTGCCGATTCCGAAATAAAGGGGTATACAAAAACCAACACACAAGGCCAGGTCACCGATGAAGATTCCGATGACTGGCGTGAAAGTCCGACTTACGGTCTTTATGTACGGGTTGATCCCATTTTCCCAAATCCGGTCCGGTCCTCTAACTCGACCCTCAGAATCACCCTGTATGATGTACTAGGCGGGCAACTGAGCAATATTGATGTGATTGCCAGAAAACGCGATGGGCAGTGGGTCAGTCTGATCCCCACATTAGGACGACCCAAATCGATACCGGATGTGGGAATCTGGCTGCTCCCGGTTGATTTAACCCGACTTTCTGATAATGGAACCCTCTCGGAAATTTCCGGTCTGCACCGTATCTATGTCGTGGATAGTCCCCTGGCCACCGATCTGTGCACGTCGATCATATCCTACGGTGAGGTTTTTATCCTGCCGTGACCGGGTTGAACTAGAATCCGCCGATCGGGAATTCGTATTTCAGACCAAAATCAAGGTGAAACGCGTTAAAGTCCGGATTACCGATCTCGGGGTTCATGGCATTTGAAGTAAGAATAAAATTATAAGACAGCTGTGAGATCAGGATGAACCTTTTGTTTTCAAAGGGAAACATCAGACCGAAGCCTGTGGAAATTCCTTTTCCGTTGACACGTTCAGTAAAAACCTGTTTGCTGATGTCTTCTGTAATCCTGTTCTGACTGTACAATTGAATGTAGGCCATTTCTATGAAAAAGGGCCCATCGAGAATACTTCCGGTCTGGATACCGAGATACAGTTCTTCACGAACCAAACTGGCCGGACCCTTCGGGTAGGAATAATAAGTACCATCCGTCCTTCCCTTGGCTCCAACCTGCCGGTAGCGTAAAAAAACGGTCCAATCGGTGGTACCGGTTCCGATGGTTACCGATGGATCAAACAGGATTCTGTCATCGTAGGTTTTAGAATACCATTGAGCATTGCTGTTGAAAATGCCCCCCGATGCCTGAACATAGCCACTCAGGTCGGTGAACATATCCTGTGCTTTTCCGGACAGTGGCAGGATGAACAGGCAGGCCAGAAGTCCAAGACGGATTGAGGACATAATTACGGTTACCCTTTCATTTGTGAAATGATGGTGATCCCGGCAGTAAAATACTCAGATTGTACAATTTTTCAGAGCAGAACGGCCCCTCTTTAAAAAAAACCGGCCGGAAGTTGGAGTCCGGCCGGCTGAGGTTTGCTCTTAGAGGAGGTATCTGCTCATGAAAAACAGACAAAGGGTTGTACGGATGCCTTTTGCAGAAAGTTTCAGGCACGGAAATAAACCGGACGGTCCCGGTAGGGAATGGGATCTTCCAGACCGGCAATCTGAAACCCTCTGAGCCTGAGGGCACAGGAATCACAATGACCGCAAGCCGCTTCTTCGGACTGATAACAGGACCAGGTCAGATGAAGGGGGGCTTTTAGTTCCATTCCTTTTCTGACAATCTCTGACTTGGTCAGCCTGATGACCGGGGTTTGAATCCGGATGGTAGTTTCCGGCCGGGTTCCTTCATCGATCATGGTTTCATAGGCTTTAAAAAAGGAGGCACGGCAATCGGGATAGCCCGAGGAATCTTCTTCAACGGCACCAATGAAAATGGCACTCGCACCGATCACTTCTGCCCAGGAAACGGCGATGGCAAGGATATTTGCGTTCCGGAACGGGACGTAAGAGGTCGGAATCCCCTGGTAATTCAGGTCGGCTTCGCTGACAGGTACATGAGAGTCGGTCAGGGAGGAACCACCAATTTTAAGCAGGTGGCTGATGTCTGAAATCAGTTGCCGGCTTACAGGGATCTGGTAGTGCGATGCAATGGCTCTGAAACTGGTCAGTTCACGGTTTTCGGTTCGCTGGCCGTAGTTAACATGAAGCAACCAGGGTTCAAATCCCTGATGAATGGCCTCCGCAAGTGATACGCAGGAATCCATTCCGCCAGAGAGCAGAATAATGCCTTTCGGGCCCGGCATAGACAGAGATCCTTCCAAAAAAACACAAAGGTACCGGCTCATTCAGGATCATTCCAATTGAATTCTGGCAGGACGTACCGGATTTTTAAATAAAAAAGGATTTATATGA
Organism: Bacteroidota bacterium; assembly: GCA_013360915.1. Lineage (NCBI taxonomy): Bacteria > Pseudomonadati > Bacteroidota > Bacteroidota bacterium. The sequence continues at coordinate 671,150 of JABWAT010000001.1, read as the reverse complement.
AATTTCATAAAACGACATTACCCGGGGTTGTCCTGATTGAACCAGCGGTATTCGGCGATGAACGGGGTTTTTTCATGGAAAGTTATCATGAAAGCCGGTTTGCCGAGAACGGAATTGATGTCCGTTTTGTACAGGACAATGTTTCCAGGTCGGTAAAAGGAACCTTCCGGGGCCTGCATTATCAAATGGACCCGCATGCTCAGGGAAAGCTGGTTCGGGTACCGGTTGGTGAAGTCTGGGATGTGGTGGTGGACATCAGAAAAGGTTCCCCGACTTTTGGCCGATATGAAGGATTTACCCTTTCTGAGAGAAACAAACACATTTTATGGGTTCCTCCTGGTTTTGCACACGGATTTCTGGTTCTGTCTGATCTGGCCGAGTTTTCCTATAAATGCAGCGGCTACTATGCCCCGCTGGTGGAAAGATCTCTGAGATGGGATGATCCCGATCTGGCTATTCAATGGCCCGCTCCGCCTGACCCTGCATTGATTTCGAAAAAGGATCTGGCCGGTTCCTTCCTTAAATCGGCCGATATTAACTATGTCTGGCAAGGCTGATGAGTTATGTCATCAGCTATTTTGAAGGGTTCGACCTTGGTCGTGAACTGAACCTGAGTCTTGAGCCGGTCCGGGGTGCACTGAATCCGAACTGGCTTCAGGCCGATTTTGCGGTTATTCCGGGTCCGCTGATTTTTAATCTGGCAGACCCGGTCACTCAGGATCAGCCGATACCAGGTTCCTCATCAGAAAAACCAGTCCGGTTTTCCGGTCTGGGAATCACCACCCCCGGTGTGTTTTATCTGGTGTTTGAACCCATGCAACAAGCCCTCCCGGTGGTGGTGGTGGACTTTCCGGCCGACAAGACGGTTCATACCGGATTGCGGCTGATCCAACCGGTTATAAACCCGGGGGGATCTCCGGAAATCATGTTTTCTGAAGCGTTCCGGTCGGGGGAGAAATGGAATCCGATCTCTCAGGCCCTGGCCCCGGATGTGAGTCTGACCATTCTTGCACGCACCGGAAAATCCTATCAGCTGTCCATCGGGCAACCAGTTGACGGCCAGACTTTCCGTTTCTCCGCACTCCCGCTTTAAAAGTTGGTACAATTTTTTCTGTCAGGGGCACCGGCCGTCATGACCGGGGTCAGACGGGAAATTTTGTCAGTATATCATACAATATCAGTCAGGAACAGGATTTAAAGATTATGAAAAAGAAAACCACACAGACCACCACTGAAACAGGTCAGATTTCCATTCATACCGAAAACATTTTACCCATTATTAAGAAATGGCTTTATGCAGATCATGAGATATTCCTGCGCGAACTGGTTTCGAACGGAGTTGATGCCATTTCCAAACTCCGCCACCTTTCCTCCATCGGCGAGTATACGGGTGATGTGACAAAGGCCAGAGTCCGTGTCAGTGTTGATAAGGACAAAAAGGAAATCAGGGTGTCGGATGATGGTATCGGCATGACAGCCGATGAAATAAAAAAATACATCAATCAGATTGCCTTTTCCGGAGCCGAAGAATTTGTAAAAACGTACAAAAAGGACGATGCAAACAGTGGTATCATCGGTCATTTCGGTCTTGGATTCTATTCGTCCTTCATGGTTTCTGAATCGGTCGAAATCCACACCCGATCTTACACCGATGCACCTGCCGCCCATTGGACGTCGGATGGAAGCACCACTTTTACCATCGACGCTTCTGATAAAACCGAGCGAGGGACCGATATCATCCTTCATGTGGACAAAGACAATGAGGATTTTCTTGAAGCCAGCCGGGTCAAGGAAATTCTGAACAAGTATTGCCGTTTTCTGCCGGTTGAAGTGGAGTTTGAAGGGGAAGTGATCAACGAGACCACTCCGGCCTGGGTAAAAGCACCGTCAGAGGTGAAAGAGTCTGACTACCGCGAATTTTATCAGAAACTGCATCCGTTTCAACCGGACCCGCTGTTCTGGATTCATCTGAATGTGGATTATCCTTTCCGCCTGACAGGGATTCTCTATTTTCCGAAAATTCAGCATGAAATGGATATCACCAAGGGACAGATTCAGCTATACTGTCAGCAGGTGTATGTTTCAAACAATGTTTCCGAAATCCTGCCCGAGTTCCTGACCCTGCTCAGAGGCGTGATCGATTCGCCGGATATTCCGCTGAATGTATCCAGAAGCTTTTTGCAGAATGACCGGAACGTGAAAAAGATTGCCGGTCACATCACCAAAAAAATTGCAGATAAGCTGAATGAGATCTGTACGTCTGACCGCGCTTCTTTCGAAAAATACTGGTCCGATATTGCACCGTTCGTGAAATATGGGATGATTACCGATGATGCGTTTTGTGACCGTGTAAAAGACATTGCCTTGTTACCATTGGCCAACGAAGATCGTTTCATGACACTGCCCGATTATGTGGAAGCCTATAAGGAAACCAATAAGGGTGAGGGCGATAAAACCGTGGTGTTGTATTCGTCTGATAAAAACCAGCAGGCCACCTATCTGGATCTGGTGAAGGAAAAGGGGCTGACAGCCGTGGTTCTGGATCACCTGATCGATAACCATTTCATTTCTACTCTGGAGCGCAAACGGAATGACATCCGTTTTGTCCGGGTCGATGCCAATGTGGTGGATAAGCTTATCAATCCGAAAGCCGTGACCATCGAGGTGAATCCTGATCATGCCAAAGTGCTGACCGATGTCTTCAAAACGGTCATCCGGAGCGAGAAAATGAAGATCAGTGTGGAAAACCTCAGTTCTACCGAGCTGGCAGCAAAAATCATTGTGACCGAAGAAAGCCGCCGTTTCAAGGATATGATGCGTACCATGACCATTGCACAGGGAAAAGAGTCGACCGATGATTTGTTCGATGACAGCACGCTGGTGATCAATGCAGGAAATGATATCATCAGGAAAATTCTGATTCTGGAGCCGACCCGCCCCGATCTGGTTAAAGAACTGGCTGCCCACGTTTTCGATGTGGCTGCATTGGGGCAGGGATCACTCACCGGACCTCAGATGGCCACCTTCGTGAAGCGGATGAACAAACTGATGGCACTTATTTCCTAGAATTGTTGTTGGCTCATTGTCATAAAACAGGAGCTTGTAAATGCTGAAAGTGCTTTCGGTATCATTTCTGGTCATTTTCAATTCGTTTTCTGTCTACGCACAGTGGGTGAATGGTCAGGCGGCAGATGCCGTATTGGGTCAGATGACTTATTCATCAACCCGGCCAGCCATGGCCCCGGTGCCCGATCGGATTGGAGAGCCACGTGGGGTAGCGATCGATAAGAAAACCGGGAAAATTTTCATTCTGGATGGATTGTATCAGCGGGTTGCAAGATGGCCGTCGGTTGAAAATTATGTGTCGGGAACCCAACCAGAGCTCTTTTTCGGAGAACCGATTGATCCGGTTTCAGGAACCAACATCGGCGGACCGTTGAATGCCACGCTTGCACCATCTGCAAGTGGGGTTGCCATTGACAGCACCGGTCGATTGTTCGTTTCCGATACATTTAACCATCGGGTTCTGTTTTGGGATCAGGCGGTCACCAGAGAAACGGCCGGACCTGCAGATGGAGTTCTTGGGCAGCCTGATCTGTTCAGCAACAGCCGGAATCGTGGTACCGGACCACAAGCCTGGACACTGGCCCAACCGCGGGGACTTCAGGTTGAAAAGGACCGTCTGTGGGTGGTCGATCAGGGCAATAACCGGGTGCTCCGGTTTGATGGATCTTCTTCTCTGACCACAGGAGATACTGCCGTTGCGGTTCTTGGTCAGACTGGGTTTACCATCGGATCTTCAGCATTGTCTGCTTCCCGGTTCAATTCACCCTGGTATGCGGCATTGGACAGCAGTGGAAATCTGTTCGTTGCCGATATGAATAACTACCGGATTCTGCGGTTTGATAACGCAGCCGGAAAAAGCAATGGTGCGCCGGCAGACGGTATTCTCGGGCAATCAAATTTTGAAGCCAATCAGAAAAACCGGGGTGGATCTGTTTCAGCATCTGGTTTTGATTTTGTGTTTGGCTTGACGGCAGAGAATCAGACCCTGTGGGTTGGGGAGAACAATAACCGGATTCTTCGGTTTGATCTGGCAGCAGGAAAAGCAAATGGAGCCGACGCAGATGGTGTTTTGGGTCAACCCGATTTTACCTCTTCAAAGCCCGGTCTTTCTGCCTCTTCTTTACGAGGTTCGGGTTACCTTGCTGCAGCCGGTGGCAGGCTGTTTGTGCTGGATTTCGGAAACCGACGGTTATTGTGGTTCAATCAGGCTGCTTCAAAGGTAAATGGGGCTGGAGCAGATGGAGTACTCGGTGCCCCTGATATGGAAAGTCTTCCGGCAATTCAGGGTCCTTCCTCACTGCGGTCACCCGGTGGTGTAGCCATCGATACTCTCAGGAAAAAAGTCTATATATCCGATTCAGGAAACAATCGTGTCCTGCGTTTTGATATGAACAGTCTGATGACCGGGGCAGAGGCTGAAGCGGTTTTTGGTCAGGCTTCCTTCTCTGTTGATCTGGCTAACCGTGGTGGTGATCCTGCAGCAAATACCCTTTCCTTTCCATACGGAATTGCGGTGGACCCGCTCTCAGGACGGCTTTGGGTGATCGACCGTGGCAATGCGCGGCTGCTTCGTTTTGATCAGGCCTGGGAAAAACCCAGTGGTTCACCTGCAGATGGTGTTCTCGGTCAGCCGGATTTCACCACGGTGAATTTGGCCGGAAACTCGGCAGGAACCCTATCCGCTTCAACCATTTCCACAACAGCCATCGCTGTTGCAGTTGATAAATACGGGACCGTTTTTCTTGCCGATGGGACCAGCACGACGGTCAGCCGGATTCTTCGATGGAATCAGGCACATCTGAAGGAAAGCGGTGCACCTGCAGATGGTGTGTTGGGGCAGGCCGATTTTACCTCGGGATCCCGAAACCGGGGCGGATCTGCGAACGCAAATACCCTTTCTTCTCCCAATGGGATTGCCGTGGATTCGGTTGGTACCTTGTGGGTGTCAGATGGCCTGAATAACCGGATTCTTTGGTTTACCAATGCATCGGCAAAGGCCGACGGTTCCGATGCTGATGGCGTACTCGGGCAGAATTCTTTTACTACCACCGTTACCAGCGGCAATGCAAACAATGTTCTGACCCCCGTTGGTATAGCAGTTGATGACAACGGCAATCTGTATATCGGTGATACTGGTAACCGCCGCGTTATGGTATGGTATGATGCCGGGGAGAAACCATCAGGTGCATCTGCTGATCGTGTTCTGGGCCAGGCAGCTTTCGGTCAAATTTTTGAAGAAGTTGGTCAGGCAGTCAATTTCCCGGCCACCGGTCTGGCGGTTAACAGTCAGACCGGAGAGTTGTTTGTTTCCATTCTTTCACAGAACCGGGTTCTGCGACTAACCGGGTCCTCGGTATTGACCTCTGTTCAGGACGTAACTGAACCAGCCTCCTTCCGGTTGCTTTCTGCCTATCCGAATCCTTTTAATCCCACCAGCAGAATTCGCTTTTCATTGGATCGGCCCGGTGAAATCAGGCTTGATGTATTCGATCTGACAGGAAAACGGGTGGCTGTACTTGCAGATAACCAACGGTTCCCTGCCGGGGAAAGCCAGCTATTCTTCAATGCAACCGGATTATCCTCTGGTGTTTATCTCATCAGACTCCTTTCCGGTAATCAATCAGAAACCATACGGGCGGTATTGATTCGCTGATACTGCAACCTTTCAATGACACAGTAAGCCGGGTTCAGCAATGGGCCCGGCTTTCTTATTTCATGAGACGGCTTCTTAAAAAAGCCCGATCCGGTCTTATTTTTGTGGCTTACCGAAATCAATCTGTCAGGAAGTACCATGATCCGATCCCTGGTCGTTTTATGCAGTGTTGTCTTTATCGCCTTTGACTCCTTTGCAGGTCCGGCCGATATCGGCTGGAACCATCTGCTTAATAACCGTTTTGATTCTGCTGCTGTGGTGTTCAGATCGGTTAAGTCAGATGATCCCGATTACAGCCGGGCCATGCTGGGTCAGTACTTTCTCCAAAACCTGATGAAACAGCACGACAAAGCGTTTCAATCCTTCCTGGATTTCAGCAAAACCGTTCCCGACGCCAATCCATATGTGTATGCTTCCTGGATCAATGAAACATTCACGACCCTTCGCGGACGCCGGCATCCTGCGTTTCCCCAGGTGCTGAAGAACATGATTGAAAAACCCGATTCCATCGGGTTGTACCGTTCCTTTGCCTATTCAAACCTTGGGGAGTGGTACCTTGAAAGAGGGGAGATCGGTCTGGCAGAGGAGCAATTTAAAAAAGTTGGCACTGTCGATGACTGGATGATTACCGGTCCTTTCGATAATATTTCGGGATCGGGTCACGAAAAGGTTTACGGTCCCGAGGTGAATTTTGATCCGGCAGAAACCTTTTCCGGGTTGGCCGGCATCCCTGTTAAATGGATGAAAATTCCGGTATTGCGGCGGGATCGGTGGGTGGATTTTACGTTATACTACGGTCAGGCCCGGGCCATTTATTACGCCAATACCTTCGTTTTCTCTGAAACCGATCAGACCGTTCTGTTCCGTGTGGGAACCAGTGGCTCTTTAAAAGTTTTTCTGAATGATCAGGCTATCATGTCTGTATCTGATGAGTTCAATAATGATCAGGATACTTACATTGCCAGAGTCGGACTTAAGAGTGGCTGGAACCGGCTGCTCGTCAAAGTCGGTGCTTCTGAAATCACCCGGAACAATTTCATGTTCCGTATTACCGATTTGTCGGGGTTTCCGCTTAAGAATGTAAACGTTAATATTTTAAAAAAATCGTATTCTCCCGGCCCGGTTTCTGTTGAAATGGTCCCGTCATTCACTGAGTCCTGGTTCACCAGAAAACTTAAAGAAAATCCGTCCCAAGCCGACAATTATCTGTTCCTGGCCGAGGTGTTGCTCAGGAATGACAAAGCGCCTGAAGCCGAAGTCGTTCTGGAAAAGGGATTGAAGGAATTCCCCGAATCCATTCTGTTCTATGACCGGCTTACTGAAGCGTTGATCAGGGCTAAAAAATATGATGAATACAACACCATTTACACCCGGCTGGAAAAAATGGGGTCGAAATTTCCTGATCTGATTATTTACCGGTATTACCGTGCAAACCGGAACCAGAACTGGGATGCAGCACGTGAACATCTGAATGACCTGAAGAAACTGCTTCCCGATTCAGAAACATATTACAGTTTGCTCATCGATTACTACAAAGACCGGAATATGAAGGAGGAACTGATTTCGACTTCACTGGAAGCCCTGAATAAGTTCCCTTACGAATGGGGCTTTTATGATAACTGGATTTCAACCCAGCTTGAGACCAGTCAGGGGGTGATGGCTTCACTGACAAAACTGGAAAAATACCTGGGGCTCAAACAAAATAGCGGAGCCCTGATGACCAAAGCTGCCCTGAACTTTCGTCTGGGCCGGTTGGATCAGTTTGAAGATGATATGAAGGATCTGGTCGAATTTGATCCGGCCTCGCCATCAAACTGGTTCACCTGGGGATCCCTGTATTTCTATGTTCAGGAGTATGCCAAATCGGAAGAAAAGCTCAGAAAGGCACTCAGCATTGCACCGCAGAATGATGATTATCTCGGCTCGCTCGGTGAAATCATGCGGGTTCAGGATAAAACAGCCGAAGCAAAGAAATATTTTTCAGAAGCCATTCTTTACAATCCGGTTGCTTACTCGTTCCGGGAAAAACTGCTTGAACTGGAAGGAAAATCGTCAGCCTTTACCAATTTCAGCACATGGAACATAGATAGTATCATCCGGAATGCACCCGATTTTCACCCGGACTATTCGGAAGGGGCTCTGTTTCTGGTTGATGACACCCGCCGGGTGGTCTACCCCAATGGAGCCTCTGAATCTCTGGTGGATGTGGTGATCAAGGTGTATAATGACCGAGGGGTCGAACGCTTTAAAGATTACTTTATTGATTTCAATCCGGCAGGGGAGGAACTGACCATTGAGAAGAAAGTGGTAATCAAGCCCAACGGAGATGAAATTCAGGCCGATAACGACCGCAATCAGTTGGTGTTCAAATCCCTGCAGCCAGGGGACATCATCCACATGCGATGGAAGATTCAATACTTTTACCGCGGCAAACTTTCCGAGCATTTCTGGGAATCGGTGAATCTGAATTATTATTACCCGGTTTTGAATCTTCGTTATTCCCTGAAGACCCCGGATGATTTCAAGTTTAACTACCGTTCATTCAAAGGAGCCCCGGAACCCACCAACCGTTCGGTGAAAGGCGGGGTTATTACTGAATGGGTGGTCAGGAATGAACCCGGCATTGCCATGGAGCCCAACTCACCGCCATTGGCCGACATCGTGAAACGGGTGGAAATCAGCAGTCTTCCCAATTGGAGTTTTATTGTTAACTGGTATCTGGACCTAACAGCCAATAAGACCCGGCTGACACCTGAACTGAAGGAAACACTGGCAGAGATTTTTCCGGATGGTTACCCCAAATCACCCGAGCAGAAACTGAAAGCTATTCATTATTGGGTTACCGAGAATATCAAATATTCCAGTGAGTCCTTCCGGCAATCAGGACACATTCCCCAGACCGCCCGCGAGGTTTGTGCCACCCGGATCGGTGACTGCAAGGACATGGCCACGCTCGCCATTGCCCTGCTGAGGGAAACAGGTGTGCAGGCCTGGTATGTTCTGGTCAATACCTGGGATGAAGGATTAAACGAGAATGCACTTCCTTCCATCGATTTCAACCATGCCATCGTGGCTGTTGAGTTACCAGATGGAATGCGTTACGTGGATATGACCGGTGCCAACTACTCCATGGGCACGGTCCCTTATCTCGATCGGGGAGCCTTTTTCCTTCTGATTAAACCGGGTGTTACCGAGCCGGGTTATCTGAATCCGTCCTGGTTTGATCCCAATAACATCCGTCGGAATCTGGATGTTCAGGTACTGGCAGATGGTAAGCTGAAAATCAGGGAGGAATCGGCCAGAACCGGGGTCCTGACTGCCCGGTTACGAAATGGCTGGCGGCAGCTCAGCTATCAGGAGCGGAAAGACCAGTTTGTAAAAAACAACACTGAATTTAAAAACCTGACCATTGATACCCTGATATTCAGCGATCTTACCAAACTGGATTCACTGGTAAAAACCACATATGAATTTTCGGTGGAAGACTGGGTGACCACACTGGCTGGATTTCAGGTGTTCCGGTTTCCCTGGTCAAGCCCCTTCGATGACAGCCACATCTTTGGTGCAGACAGCCGGAAAACAGACCTGATTTATGACACGGAAACGGATGAATCTGTCGAAACCCTCTTTATCAGTTTTCCGGGAAAAATGAAGCCGGTCGAAATTCCGAAAAATGTCTCACTCACCTCTCCGGTGGGTTCTTACAATCTGACTTTTAAAATGGAAAAGGGTAAACTGGTGGTAAGCCGGGTTCTGAAACTGACTAAAACACGGATTCCAACCACCGAATACAAAACCGTCCGTACGTTTTTCAAGGAGATTGAAAAGGCCGATGCCACGCAGCTGCTGCTGAAATAAGGGCTGCACCCATCTTCGTGATTTTTAAGGTAACTTTACTGTAAACAGAAACCGGAATTTTATGGGAACCTCCACACAAACCGACCCGAAGGTAGGCCTGATCATGGGCAGCCACTCCGATTGGGAAACCATGAAACATGCGGCAGCTCTTCTTGATCAGTTTCAAGTTCCATACGAAAAGAAAATCGTCTCCGCACACCGTACCCCCCTGCAGATGACTGATTACGCCCGTACAGCCGAAAGCCGGGGTTTGCAGGTGATTATTGCGGGAGCCGGTGGTGCTGCTCACTTACCCGGAATGGTCGCCTCGATGACGGTTTTACCTGTTTTGGGAGTTCCTGTTCAGAGCCGGGCATTGAATGGTCTGGATTCTTTGCTTTCCATTGTCCAGATGCCGGCCGGCATTCCGGTCGGAACGTTGGCCATCGGGGAAAGTGGTGCCAAAAACGCAGCCTTGCTGGCTGTATCCATATTGGCCAATGCCGATCCATCCCTGAGAAAACGTCTGCATGACTTCCGCGAGGAACAAACTTTGAACGTTCAGGCACAGACACTGGAATGATTCGTCCCGGTCAGATAATCGGAATTATCGGAAATGGTCAGTTGGGTCGGATGAGCGCCATCGAGGCGAAGAAACTCGGCTACACCGTTTATGTATACGGACCGGGAATCCACTCACCAGCCGGGCAGGTTTGTGATCTTGAAGTCAATGGTGCCTATGAAGACATTGATCTGATCAGTTCGTTTGCACAGGGATGTCATGTGATCACCTTCGAATTCGAAAACATCCCCGCAGATGTCCTGACTGCGATACAGACGCTTACCCCGATTCATCCCGATCCGGAAGTGTTGCAAATTTCACAAAACCGGTTGACCGAGAAAAACTGGTTTTCAGGAAAAGGATTTCCCACCACACCTTATGCGGCTGTCCGGTCGGCAGGTGACATTGCCGCACAGATGGAAAAATGGAAGACCCGCGCTGTTCTCAAAACCCTGACTCTGGGTTACGATGGCAAAGGTCAGGCAAAACTGCACTCGGCTGCCGATGCCACTGCCGCCTGGGAGAATTTGTCGGTCAAATCGGCGATTCTGGAACAGTGGGTCGATTTTGAAGCCGAGATTTCGGTCATCGTAGCACGCAATGCCTACGGACAGGTGGCTGTTTTTCCGGTTTTCGAAAACATTCACCGTCACCACATTCTTGATACCACCTTTTTTCCGGCCCGAATCGGGTCTGCCATCCAGAAAGAGGCGGTCCGCATTGCTTCTGAAGTGGCCGAGCACATGGGACTGATCGGTCTTCTCACCATTGAACTTTTTGTGGACCGGGCAGGGAATCTGCTGATTAATGAAATTGCTCCCCGTCCCCACAATTCGGGTCATGTTACCTTTAACACAGGTCCGGTAAGTCAGTTTGAACAGCACATCCGGGCGGTTTGTGACCTGCCTCTGGGAAGCACGAGTTCCAGTCTTCAGGGGGTGATGATCAATATACTGGGTGATAGCTGGACAGGTGGAGAACCAGTCTGGTCTTCGTTGCTGTCCTTACCCGATGTTCATCTGCACCTGTACGGGAAATCCGATCCGAAACCGGGCCGGAAGATGGGACATGTCACCATTACAGGAAATCCGGTGGACAGCTCCCTGATCAGCAAAGTAAGGGAAGTTCTGAAAATTCCCCCACTGGATGGAAAATGAAGCCATCTCTGGCCGAAAAGCTCGAAAACATTCCCACCACCCCTGGCGTTTATCAGTATAAAGATCATACCGGAAAAATCATCTACGTCGGGAAAGCAAAAAACCTGCGAAACCGCGTCAGGAGTTATTTTCAGTCTGGTCGCCCCCGCGATGCCAAAACCGTCTCATTGATTAATCACATCGAGGATGTGGATTTTGTTCAGACCGATACCGAGATGGAAGCTCTCATTCTCGAAAACAACCTGGTCAAGGAGCTGAAACCACGGTATAATATAAATCTGAAGGATGATAAGACCTTCCCGTTTATTGTGGTGACCAATGAACCCTTCCCAAGGGTTTTCACGACCCGACGGATTGTGAAAGATGGCAGCCGGTATTTCGGACCATACACCAACGCGGGAATGATGAAACAGGCCCTGCGCATGATCAAGGACCTTTTTATGGTCCGGTCGTGCAATCTGGCTCTGACCGATGACACCATTGCTGCCAGCAAATGGAAAGTGTGTCTCGATTATCATATAAAAAAATGTCTGGGCCCCTGCGTCGGTTTTCAAACCCGCGCTGACTATCAGGAAATGATCGATCAGGTGGTTCAATTGATCAACGGGAAAACCCGGGTTCTTCGGACCATAATTCAGGAAGCGATGAACCAGCGGGCCGAGGCCCTCGATTTCGAGGGAGCTGCGCTGTTACGTGATCGTCTGAGGGCTCTGGATGTTTATGAGGCCCGTCAGAAAATTGTAAATGATGATCTGGGTGATCGTGATGTGGTGGGCCTGGACGTGCTGGGTACCGATGCAGCAGTGGTTCTTTTACAGATCCGCGATGGGAAAATGGTTGGCAGTCAGCATTTTTATCTGGATGGACTGGATGAAGAACTGCTGGCCGATCAGTTCGAAGCGTTCCTGTTCCGTCACTATAAAACCGTGGCCTTTATCCCGCAGGAAGTGGTGGTGGCCCCGCTTCCAGATACCGATTATTCAGGACTGGCTGCGGCCCTGCGTACGCTTTCTGACAGGAAAGTATCGGTAGTGATCCCGAGAATTGGCGAAAAACTTAAACTGCTCGACATGGCCCGCAAAAATGCCGGTCACCTCCTCAGCGATCTGATGCTTCAGAAACAGAAAAAAATTGAAGAATTTGTACCAGGATCGGTCCGGGCCCTTCAGCGTGACCTGAGATTACCGGGACTTCCCCGCCGGATCGAATGTTTTGATAACAGCAATATTCAGGGTTTAGATCCTGTTTCCTCCATGGTCTGTTTCGTGGATGGCAAACCAAAAAAATCGGATTACCGGAAATTTTCTGTAAAAACCGTGGTGGGTGCCGATGATTTTGCCACCATGGCCGAAATCATGTCGAGAAGGTACAACGGATCTCTTTCAACTGAGCTCCCGCTGCCAGACCTGATTGTGATTGATGGAGGGAAAGGTCAATTGTCCCATGCCGTGGCTGTTTTAAAACAAACCACTGCAGCATCGGTGATGGTGATCGGATTGGCGAAAAAGCTGGAGGAAGTATACCTGCCGGGCGATAAAGACCCCTACTCGCTGCCAAAGACCTCCTCGGGACTTCGGCTTTTACAGCAGGTCCGGGATGAAGCTCACCGGTTTGCCATTACCTATCACCGGGAAAAACGATCTAAACGTACCCTCACTTCAGAATTACTCACCATTCCGGGAATAGGCAAAACGCTGACTGCCAGCCTGCTGACAACCTTTGGATCGGTGAAGGGAGTCAGGGAAGCATCGGATGAGGCACTCGTGGGCCTGGTCGGAAAGAAAAAGGCGGAAATAATCCGCAACCATTTAAAACATCAGGAGAAACCGGATGACCAATCAGGTAGTGAACAGGTCGGTTAAACGGGCCAGTGCCGTGGCCCTCATCGGTAATGGGTTTTTATTGATTCTCAAATTGGCGCTGGGGATCTATTCAGGGTCGCTTGCGGTGATTTCTGATGCTCTTCATTCGATGATGGATGTGATTGCCTCGGCGGTGATTGCGGTCGGGGTAAAAATCGGGAGCCAATCTGCGGATAAAGAGCATCCCTTCGGGCACCACAGGGCCGAACCCATTGCAGCTCTGATAATTGCAGTAATTGCCGGGATCCTGGCTTTCGAGGTGGCCCAGAAAGCTGTGATTCAGATGTTTTCGGGCGACCGGGAGATTCTGGCCGGGGTGGCCCTTATTGCCTTGGGAATCACGGTGGTTGTGAAACTGGTGATGAGCTGGTATTTCAGAAAACTGTCCAAGAAACTTCATTCACCTTCCATTCGTGCGTTGGCCATTGATTCAAGAAATGATGTGGCTGCAACCATTGTGGCTCTGGTGGGTGTGGCTCTGGCTGGCACAGGTCTGATCTGGTTTGATGCCTTTGCGAGTCTGATTGTAGCCGGATTTATCTTCAAGGGAGGGTATGAAATCGGTGTTGAAAACATTGACTACCTCATGGGAAAAACCGCCGATGAGGACCTGATCAGGACCATCCGATTGAAAGCGCTGTCGGTCCGGGGTGTGCTCGCTTTGAATACCCTCCGGAGTCACTATGTGGGAAATAAAATACACGTTGAAATTCATATCGAAGTGGATTACCGGCTGACCACACGGGAATCGCACCAGATTTCGGACGATGTGGAGGCCGCTTTGCAAACCATACCTGAGATTGCCAAGGCCTTTGTTCATGTCGATCCGGTCGAGGTGCTGGCCGACGGAACCCGCAGAACGGCCGGATTTCATGAGACGCATCCCGAGTTGGATTAGCAATTTTAACATCGGCCAGATTGACACTTTGCTCTTATTTGGTGACAATAGCACCATCCGGTTTTTTTAAAGAACCAGGACTCAGTCAGAGTTCCTTTAAATGGTTGAAAATGAATGTCTTTGAATTATGATTGATCTCCGTTCCGATACTGTCACCAAACCAACCCCGGGTATGATCGCCGCCATGATGAGTGCGGCTGTGGGCGATGATGTGTATGGTGAGGATCCAACTGTCAATGAGCTGCAGGACCGGGTGGCCCGTCTGACTGGTAAAGAAGCCGCATTGTTCGTTCCAAGCGGAACCATGGGAAATCAGTTGTGTCTGCGGACCCATACACAACCCGGTGATGAGGTAATCTGTGACTATTCTGCGCACATATTTAATTACGAATCGGGTGCGGCAGGCAATTTATCTCAGGTCCAGCTGCATCCGCTCAGGGGCCGTCATGGCATCCTGACCACCGATCTGGTTGCTTCTGCAATACGTGACCGGGCTTACTGGAATCCCTGGACCCGCCTGATTGCCCTCGAAAATACTGTGAACAAAGCTGGAGGAACCATCTATCCGATCGAAACGATGAAGGATCTGTATGCCTTCTCAAGGCAGGCCGGCATACAGATTCACCTCGATGGCGCCCGTTTGTGGAATGCTCACATTGCAACCGGCGTGCCTGTTCATGATTACACCGCCCTGGTCGATTCGGTGTCTCTCTGCTTTTCGAAAGGACTGGGAGCTCCGGTTGGGTCGGTGATTGCCGGGACAAAGGAATTTATCACGAAGGCTCACCGACTGCGCAAAATGTGGGGAGGGGGAATGCGGCAGGCTGGAATCCTGGCTGCTGCCTGTATCTATGCACTTGATCACCACCTGAAAGACCTTAAAAAAGATCACGACCGTATCAGGCGACTGGCCGGGATCTGGACCGATATTCCGGGAGTCGGAATCGATCCTGAAACCGTCCGCACCAATATCCTGATTGTGGATGTGGGCCAGACAGGTCGTTCCGCGCCCGAATGGGTTCAGCTATTAAAGGAAAACGGAGTGCTGGCCTCGCCCTTTTCCAGCCGACACGTCCGGATGGTAACCCATCGGGATCTGTCTGAAACTGACATCGATAAAGCTTGTGAAATTATTCAAACCGTGAAAGGATAAATCATGTCTGTCATGAAAAAGCTTGCCGGTCTGAACCTCCAGTTGCCACAGGTAGCTGCACCATTGGCATCCTATGTACCGGCGGTCCGGACCGGCAATCTGGTCTATACCTCGGGCCAGTTACCAACGGTGAATGGTGTGCTGGCCGCAACCGGAAAAGTGGGTGAAACCGTCAGTGAGGAAGAAGCCCGCCGGTGTGCTCAGATCTGCATTCTGAATGCGCTGGCAGCCGTGCATACCCTCACAGGCAATCTGGACTCGGTTAAAAAGGTGGTGAAGGTGGTTGGATTCGTTGCATCTGCTCCTGGTTTCACCAACCAACCGGCGGTGATCAATGGCGCCAGTGACCTGCTTCTCGAGCTGTTCGGTCCTGCCGGGCAGCATGCCCGGTCGGCAGTCGGTGTTGCAGAGCTTCCGAAAAATGCCCCTGTCGAGATTGAATTAATCGTAGAAACCGACTGAAAAGGCACCCCCTCGGCGATTCTTTCGTTTTTGTTCTGATGTGGCGCAGAATTGACGGAAAAATGACCGATTGTCCGTATCAAATGCAATGCGCAAGTTTTTGATTTAGGCCCCTGCTGAGATTAAATTCGCAGACTTTTATTGCAATCAGTACGCCACCATAGCTCAGTCGGTAGAGCAGCTGTTTCGTAAACAGCAGGTCAGCGGTTCGAGCCCGCTTGGTGGCTCGTTTAAATAAAACCCAAAAGGAATTACCACACATGAACCAGGGTGTCATTGCTCAGATCATCGGACCCGTGATTGACGTTGATTTTCCAGGCGGAAAACTTCCCTCCATTTATAACTCTTTAACCATCGACAGGGGAAATGGTGAGACACTGGTTCTCGAAGTGCAGTCTCATGTCGGAGAAAACCGGGTACGGACCATTGCCATGGATACGACCGATGGTCTGGTACGGGGAACTCCAGTTTATGATACCGGAAAGCCCATTGAAGTTCCGGTTGGCGAAGCCGTTTTGGGACGGGTGTTGAATGTAGTCGGGTTACCAATCGATAAACTGGGTGACGTTCACTCTGCCAAGAAATACCCCATTCACCGTCATGCGCCCGAGTTTAAGGATCTTTCAACTGCAACGGAAATGTTCGAAACCGGTATTAAGGTGATCGATTTGCTGGAACCCTATGCCAAAGGTGGAAAAATTGGTCTGTTTGGTGGTGCAGGTGTCGGTAAAACCGTTCTTATTCAGGAATTGATCAATAATATTGCCAAGGCCCATGGAGGCTACTCGGTATTTGCCGGTGTGGGAGAACGGACCCGTGAAGGAAATGACCTTCTCCGCGAAATGATCGAATCGGGAATTATCGATTATGGTGAAGATTTCCTCGAAGAACTCGAGCTGGGAAAATTTGAAGTAAACAAGGTAAAAAAGGATCATCTGAAAAATTCCAAGGCCGCCTTTGTCTTTGGCCAGATGAACGAACCTCCTGGAGCCCGTGCACGTGTGGCTCTGACTGGTTTGGCCATGGCTGAGTACTTCCGTGATGAAGAAAACCGGGATGTGTTGCTCTTTGTTGACAATATTTTCCGGTTTACCCAGGCCGGATCGGAAGTATCGGCTCTTCTTGGCCGGATGCCATCTGCCGTTGGTTACCAACCTACCCTCGCCACTGAAATGGGTATTTTACAGGAGCGGATCACTTCGACCCGTAACGGATCGATCACCTCGGTTCAGGCTGTCTACGTTCCGGCCGATGATTTGACTGACCCTGCTCCGGCTACCACCTTTTCCCACCTGGATGCCACCACCGTGTTATCGCGGTCCATCTCAGAGAAGGGGATTTATCCGGCCGTGGATCCGCTTGATTCCACCTCACGGATTCTGTCTCCACGGATCGTGGGTAAGGAACATTATGAAACCGCTCAGGCAGTGAAGAACATCCTTCAGAAGTATAAAGATCTTCAGGATATTATTGCCATCCTGGGTATGGATGAACTGAGCGAAGAGGATAAACTGGTTGTCGCCCGTGCCCGTAAGGTAGAAAAATTCCTTTCTCAGCCGTTCCATGTGGCCGAAGCTTTTACCGGGTCACCCGGAAAATATGTCAAAATTGAAGATACCATCAAGGGCTTCAAAGGCATTGTGAGCGGTGAATATGACGACCTTCCGGAAAATGCCTTCTACATGGTGGGTGGTATCGAAGAAGCCATCGAAAAAGCCCGTAAAATCCGTGAACAGGTGAGCTGATACCATGGAAAAACGTCTTCATCTGAGCATGGTGTCGCCGGTCAGGTCCATGTTCGCCGGTGAGGTGGTTCAGGTCACTGCTCCCGGTGTGAATGGTAGTTTCACCATCCTTCCCAATCACGCCGATTTCATTTCGGAACTTCATCCCGGTGAAGTGAAAGTGATCACAGTGGATGGCATGACTCAGTATTATGCAGTCAGCGGTGGATTTCTCGAAGTGCACCGGAACGAAGTGATTCTGCTGGCTGAGACCGCTGAGCGGGCCGAAGAAATTGATATTCAGCGTGCTGAAGCTTCTAAAAAGCGTGCCGAAGACCGTCTTCGTCAACGCAAGGCCGACATGGATGATGCTCGCGCCCGTCTGGCTCTTTTAAGAGCCATCGCCCGGATCCGGGTATCGGGAAAATCGTCCTGATTTCAGGGGTGAGAGGCGTCTGATTGACTCCGCCCCCTCCCGGACACCCGTTGAAATTCCCTGCGCGGTTTTCATTCCTGTTGCATTGGTTTCTGTTCCCTCTGGCAAGAGTCGTCTTCTGCTGACCCTTCATGATCATTAATCCAACTCCGGCTGAACTGGCCGCCCGCTTCACACCCGACTCGAAAGTGGTGGTTCTCACCGGCGCCGGTGTGTCGGCTGAAAGCGGAATTGCCACCTTCCGTGACAAGACAACGGGCTTGTGGTCAAAGTTTAATCCGAAAGATCTTGCTGATTTTACGGCCTTTCTGCGGGATCCGGAATTGGTGTGGCAGTGGTATCAGTTCAGAAAGGATACCATCCAATCGGTCCTGCCGAATGCAGGTCATTTTGCACTGGTTGAAATGCAAAAATTGTTCGGAGACTTTACCCTGGTGACGCAGAATATTGATAATCTTCACCAGCGTGCAGGTTCCACCAGGGTTCTGGAGTTACACGGAAACATTGAACGGAATTATTGTATTTCCTGCGGAACTGGAAAGGAGGAAATCACGGAGCTTCCTCCCCGGTGTGACCGGTGCGGCGGGCTGGTTCGTCCCGATGTGGTCTGGTTTGGCGAACAGTTGCCGGTGGGTGTGCTCGAAAATGCCTTTCGCAAAACCGATGAATGTACGATTTTTATGGTAATTGGCACCTCTGCAGAAGTCTATCCTGCAGCAAGACTGCCTTTTGATGCCGCCAGACAGGGAAAACTGGTCATGGTGATCAATCCAGAGGAAACTCCGGTATCGGTCCTGTCTGGATACCATGTTTTTGCGCGGTCAGGTGAATTCCTTCCGTTGCTGGTCAATGAAATCAGGAAACAGTTTGAAACCAGGTAAGTTTCTCATTTTTGCCAGTCTGATTCTTTTTCCGCAAGTTTCTTCGGTTCTGGCCCAGGAAACCACCGGGACCGAAGAAAAGAAGACCCCCCTTCCCGTTTATGAAAGATGGTGGTATAATTTTACCGCCTACTTTAATGCCTATTATAACGCAGACCGCCTTTATCAGAAGGTAATCAGAGGATTTTATGAACAGAATCTGAAAACCGGGGGTGATATTGTCTCGGTATTTCCCGTGTTTAAAAAGGGAAGTGTGGGGCGGGGCGAATTACAAAAGGTTGTGCAGAAAACCCTGAGTATTGTACAGAATGCAGAAGGGAGTGATCTGGTGGACGATGCCCTTCTGATGATGGGCAAAAGCTATTATTTCATGGGAGACTTCTCACCGGCTGAACGAAAATTCAAGGAAGTCATTTCGAATTATCATGATCCCGATGTGGTCTTTGAAGCCACCCTGTTCCTGGCCCGGACCTATCTGGAGCAAATGAAAACAGAGGAAGCCATCATCCTGATGGAAGGAATCATCGACCGGCCGGATATACCAGATCCGATCAAAGGCGAAGCAAACCTTCTGCTGGCTGATCGGTTTTTTCAGGTGGGTGAGTATAAGCTGGCAGTCACTTACCTTGAAGCCGGTATTCTCCTGTATGATGATCAGGAAGCATTGTCACGGGCCAGTTATCTTCTTGGCCGATCCAGGCAGAATCAGGGGGACTATACCAGTGCCCGTGAATGGTTCCGGCGGTCCGCCTCCCAATCGTCACTGCCTGCAGCCTGGTATTGGGCCGGTATCCGTGAAGTGGAATGTTTTCTTCAATCGGGCGATGTCGAAGGGGCCCAAAATGCTCTTGACCGGTTACTTGATGATGATGATTTGGGTAATTACCATCCACTGATGGTATTGGAGCAAGCCAGGATCGATCGGGCCGGAGGCAACATTCCTTCGGCGGTTGCTCAATACCGGACGTTTATTACCGACAATCCGGCCTCAACCCTGATCCCGAAAGCCTGGCAGGAAGTCGGTGAGATCTATGAAACGACCATCAAGGACCTTGAACTGTCGCGTTATTTTTATGAAAAGGGAAGTTCGGGGAATGCTCAACCCGGCGATACCACCATTACCGTCTCCAGAAACCGGGCGTCGCGGATACAGGAGTATCTGGAATTAAATTACGATTTTCAGGAACTGGATTCGGTTCTTTCACTTGGTATTCTGATAAAACCGGTTGAGTTGCCCGATAGCCTGAAATCCGATTCCGTAAAGGTTTCCGAAAAGATGGATCCGGTGATTGCGGATGCTGAATCAGAAGAGAACATGTTTTTTCAGCAAGAGCAATCTGTGCCGGTTCCCCCACCCATTCTTCCTCCGACCAATGATGAAACGGGACTGTTTCAGCAACCCGAACCGGTTCCTGTGCCCGAACCAGATCCTTTTGCCGGATCGTCCACCTCCGGGCAGGTTACCACGGATAAACAGATTCAGCGACGAAGCCAGCCCTCTCAGCGGTCAGGGAATGCCGGTGGTCAATCGAATCAACGGTCTCAGATGGTTGAAAAACCCGATCCGTTTTCTGAAAAAGAATACAGCAAGTTTCTGATCAGAAACAAACGTAAAAACCGGTTTTCTCAGGCTTCTGATTCTGCTTCTTTTGCCAAACTGTTGGAAAACCGTCTCACGGTCATTGAACAACTCATCGAAATGGCCTATTTCAGAACCATGGAAGACGATTCTGTCATTACCAGAGTGGCCCTTGCCGAGCGGTTGTATGCCGGTTCGCCCCGATTGCCCAGGTTATTGTATGCCCGTTCTGCTTCACAATTCCGGAAAAATGACACGACCGGTTACCGGACCACCCTGACGTCGCTGATGAATCAGTTTCCCGATACTGAATACGGAAAGGAAGCCAGGATTCGGCTTGGCATGACCGATTCAATCGGGCTGATCAGAAAGGCAGAGGAAACACGGCTGAATGAGGCGATTTCTATGATGATGGCAGGTCAGGCCGATTCTTCCTGGAATTTGCTCCAATCACTTCAATCCGCCGATACCACTGCCAATTATTTTCCACGGCTTCTGTATGCATCGGGTTATTTTCAGGAGTATTACCGTCAGAACACCGATCTGGCCATGAGTTATTATAAACGGATACTGGCTTCCTATCCGAAATCTGATATTGCTGTAACTCTGAAAAAACAAATGGCCGATGCGGCCAAAGTAGCTCCTGCAACCACCGGAAAAAATGCCGAAACACCACAGGTGACCTCCGCCAGGCCGGAAGAACAACAGGTTAAAGATGGCGGAACGAAAAAAGAAGAAGTGGTTTTTACGGTATTTACCAATTTGCCTCCACGATTTAAACGTCAGCCCAAACTGTCCGTTCTATGGTGAACCGTGACCACCTGATCGGGTTTCTGCGGGACCGGATCTGGTTTGGTATCAAACCCGGATTGGAGGGCATGCATTCCATCCTGTCAGAACTTGGTTATCCGGAGCGTGCCTATCCGGTGATTCATGTTGCCGGAACCAATGGGAAGGGAAGTACCTGTAGTTATCTGTCGGCCGGTTTGCAGAGTGCAGGTCTGAAAGTCGGTTTATATACGTCTCCCCACATCCGCTACCTGAATGAGCGGATCCGCCTGAATGCCTCCATGATTCCGGATGAGGAATTTCTGGAAGGATTGGCTCATGTTGAACCGCTGGCCCTGCGGCTGAATCTGACCTTCTTTGAAACAGTCACCGCTGTGGCCTTCTGGTGGTTTGCCCAAAAACAGGTCGATGTGGTTGTGCTTGAAACCGGAATGGGTGGCCGTCTGGATGCGACCAATGTGGTTGATCCGGATTGTTCGGTGATCACCTCGATCGGCCTCGATCATCAGCAATACCTGGGAACTACCATTGCTGCCATTGCCAGGGAAAAAGCCGGGATTATTAAAACAGGGAAGCCTGTTTTCTGCGGACCTGTGCCCCGGGAAGCACTTGATGTTATCACCGAGGTGGCCCGTGAAAAAGAGGCCCATTTGCAGGTCATGGAAGAATCCGATGACCCCTTTCTGCTGAAAAACCGTCGTTTGGCCGAACATATCCTGCATGGGTGGTTTGCCGGAAGACAGATACCGCTTCCCGTCGGATTCAGGGATCATCTGGACCGGTTTACCACTCTCACTGGCCTGGAGGGACGGTTTCATACCATACCGGTTAACCATAAAACCTGGATTTTCGATGCCGCCCACAATCCGGATGGGATCAAAGCCCTGCAAAAGGCATGGAACCATGAGTTTCCTCATACAGAACCTGTTTTTCTGTTTGGGTGTGTGGGGGACAAATCGGTTTCTGATATGTTGGAAGGCCTGAAGGGATGGGTGACTTCCCTGGACCTGCTGGTTCCCGAACCAGCACGTGGAATGACGGCTGAACGCCTGTCCGAAGAAGCAACCACACATGGTTTTTCTTTCCGGTCTCATCAAAACGCCATGGGGGCAATCCATGCACTTGCTGACCGGCAGGATCGGAGACCCGTTCTGGTTGCCGGCAGTCTGTACCTGTTGGGGAACGTATTTTCGGCCCTGGAAACGGCCGGATGGGTAAAAAAATCGCCCTCAGGCTTGACTATTTATCAGTAATGTATAATTTTCGACCACCATTCAAGTTCTGTACCGAGAGGTTTCTCCAGCAACGCTACACCAAAGGTTTTTACCTGATCAAACTTCCGGCTCACTTACAATTTTTTTTACCACGATTGATTTCTTTTCCGATCTAATCACCTTCCGCCGACACAGGAGTCTGTTCCATGTCCACAATGGATATTAACGTCCTCAAATTAAAAAAAATCACTGAACTGCATGAAATTGCCAAATCACTTGGCCTGCAGAATTATAATGACCTTCGCAAACAGGAACTGATCTTTAAGATTGTTGAACAACAATCGAAAAAAGATACTGAAAATCAGGAAACGGGTGTCATTCTCAACTCAGGGGTTCTGGAAACTCTTCCTGACGGATATGGCTTCCTTCGCAGTCCAGATTATAACTATCTGCCGAGTCCGGATGACATTTATGTTTCCCCCTCGCAGATTAAACGTTTCAACCTTCGTACCGGTGATACCGTGCTGGGACAGGTTCGTCCCCCGAAGGAAGGCGAACGCTTTTTTGCCCTGCTCCGGGTAGATAAGGTCAATGATCTTGATCCGGACCGTACCCGTGACCGTGTGCTTTTCGATAACTTAACGCCTCTCTATGCGGAAAAAAGACTCTCCCTTGAGTCGGCTCCCGGCGATTATTCACTTCGGATCATGGATTTGTTCACACCAGTTGGGAAAGGTCAGCGGGGATTGATCACCGCCCAGCCGAAGACGGGTAAAACCGTGTTGCTGCAAAAAATTGCCAATGCCATTCTGCGGAACAGTCCCGAGGTGGTCCTGATCGTGTTGCTTATTGATGAGCGGCCAGAGGAAGTGACCGATATGGAACGCACGGTCAATGCCGAAGTCATTGCTTCGACCTTTGATGAGCCACCCGAGCGCCACGTTCAGGTTTCCGACATGGTACTGGAAAAAGCCCGCCGTCTCGTTGAGGCAAAGAAGGATGTGGTGATTCTGCTCGATTCCATCACCCGTCTGGCCCGCGCCTATAACGTTGTGGTTCCCCACTCGGGTAAGATTCTTTCTGGTGGATTGGATTCCAATGCCTTACATCGCCCGAAACGGTTTTTCGGTGCAGCCCGGAATGTGGAAGAAGGCGGATCGCTTACCATCATCGCCACTGCCCTGATCGATACCGGAAGCCGGATGGATGATGTGATTTTTGAAGAGTTCAAGGGAACCGGTAACATGGAAATCATTCTGGACCGTCGTCTTTCCGACCGACGGATTTTCCCGGCCATCGATCTTCTCCGGTCAGGTACACGGAAGGAAGAATTGCTCATTCCGCCCGAAGATCTGAACCGGATCTGGATTCTGAGGAAAATTCTTTCTGATATGAACCCCATCGAAGCCATGGAATTTCTGCTCGATAAAATGCGCGGAACAAAAAACAACCGCGAATTTCTGCGAAGCATGAACGGGTAAACCCCCGGATGTTCTGATTCAGAAAAGCCGTCCTGCCGGGACGGCTTTTTTGTTGGTGGGAAAGCCTACCCTTTTCCCTTCATCTTTCCCTTTACCGGCAACTCTTCCAGCTCGGGGACCGGTAAATCTGCCAGTTTTCTGATGGCTACAGAGGCGATGTACATTCCAAAGGCAGCGGGCATGTAAGAAATCGTACCGATGGTAGACTTTTTATTCTGATCGGTCAGATTCGGAAGCAGTTTCGATTTATCAATGGGCTCGGGAGAAAATACCACCGGAAATCCGGACCGGACACCCAACCGGTGAAGCCGTTTCCGCACCATTTGGGCAAGCGTGCAATTGTATGAATGGGCCAGATCTGAAATCCGGATTCTGGCCGGGTCGATTTTTCCCCCTGCTCCCATCGAACTTACCAATGGCAGGCCGGCATTTATAGCATGATAAATGAAGAAAACCTTGGGAGCCAGGGTATCAATACAATCCACAACCAGATCATAGGGGTGTTTCTGAACCAGATGAATCATTTTTTCATCCTTCAGATACTCAGTGTTGATTTCAAGTTGAAGGTCTGGATTAATATCGAGCAACCGGTCCCGCATGATGTCTGCTTTCAATTTTCCGGTGGTGCTGACCAAAGCAGGCAACTGCCGGTTCCGGTTCGATGGAACCACGCGGTCCCCATCCGCAATGGTCATCCGGCCGATACCGGCGCGGGCAATAAACTCGGCAGCAAAGGAACCCACTCCGCCCAGACCAACCAGCAGAACATGCTTGTTTCCCAGTTTGGAAATGGTGTCTGCACCGACCAGTAATTCCGTTCTCGTCTGCCATTCCGGAACCAGACTCATGTAACCACCGAAGGAAAAAGGGTGATAAAATTAAAATAGACCTGTTCCTGAATCAGGATCGGATTTTCCTGACGGCAACCGGCAAGCCACAGAAGCGTTTCTTCAATGGGTGTTTGCCGGTCGTCACTTTCAAGAAGAAGCCTGTGTCGTGGAATCATCCGGAAAGAGGCCTGCTGATCGGAACCCGCTCGCAGAAGGATTGAACCGGCCGAAAACCAGACAGAAGGAAGCCGGAGCCATTGTGACGTTACCGATTCATTTCCCCTGAATCCGTGAAGGACCACCGGATGGGGAGATTTCTTCAGCAACGGGATCAGATCCTGATGTCCCCTGACATTATGAACAATCAGGGGCTTTCCGGTTTCCCGGGCCAGCGAAAGATGTCTGGTAAACCATTCCGTCTGAAGGGGGACCGGAATAGGCCGGTACCGGTCAATGCCGGTTTCGCCAATGGCCAGACAGCGGGGTTCAACCACGACCGATAAAACAGATTTCCACCAGTCACCGGCAGACGGATTTTCCACGTTCCACGGGTGCAGCCCGGCCGAGAACCAGCCATCGGATGGGGAAGAATGTTCCGGATTCCAGTTAAAAATGCGGATTCCTTTAAATCCGGCCGCAGGAAAATGACTGTGAACGTCCGTCAGCGGACTCATTCATCCTTGTACCGGGATGGATCAAAGGCAGCCGGCCCCCAATGAGCAATAAATTCGAGGATTTTTGCCTTGCTGTGACCCTTTCCTTCTTCAAGGTAGGCCGAGTTCTGGGTATGAATGAGTTTTCCATCTCCATCGAGAACCAGAAAGACAGGGAATCCGAACCGCTGAGGGAAACCGTATTCTGCCAGTAAAGGCAGATTCCTGTTTTCTTCGCTGTAATTCAGTTTCACACGCACAAAATTGGCGTTAAAAGCAGAATCCAGTTGTGCGTCCTGTGTGGTCAGATTATGAAACCGGATGCACCACCCGCACCAGTTACCCCCCACCTGAATGAAGACATGTTTTCCGGATGCTTTGGCCTGGGAAACTGCAAGCGCGATCTCTGCCTTTGCATCGGCGGCCGGATTGTAAATGGTTGGTTTTGTTTGCTGGGCTGCAAGAGGCAGGCTCAGGAAGCCGAGAAGGATAATAAGTAAGGTTGTTTTCATGGTGCAAAAGTAGCGGGATCCCTTCGGTGATTCAACCCTGCTGAAACCGGTTAATCGGGACCATCATGGTATTTTGACGTGATTTTCCTACCTTTGCAGTCTTTATAAAATCAGCAAGAATATGATGAAATTCCGCGAAATCAGCGATGGCTTGTCGCTTACCGATATTGAAAAGGAAATCCTTTCCTTCTGGAACGATGATCAGACCTTCCGGAAATCCTTACGGACTGGTGAGAACCGGCCTCATTTCACCTTTTACGAAGGTCCGCCAACTGCCAATGGCCGGCCTGGTATTCACCATGTTATGGCCAGGACGGTGAAGGATTTATTTTGCCGGTATAAGACACAAAAGGGATTTAAAGTCGGTCGTAAGGCCGGATGGGACACTCATGGTCTTCCGGTTGAGATCGAGGTGGAAAAGGAACTTGGACTACAGGGACGTGCTCAGGTGGAAAAATACGGCATTGCCGATTACAATGCCCGATGCAAATCGTCCGTTCTGAAATACAAGGATCAATGGAATCAGCTGACCGATATGATGGGATATTGGGTCGATCTGAACGATCCATATATCACCTATGAGAATTCCTATATTGAATCCTGCTGGTGGGCACTGAAAACCCTTTTTGATAAGGGTATGCTTTACAAAGGCTATAAAATTCAGTGGTATTCTCCCGGGTCTGCAACGGTTCTGAGTTCTCATGAAGTTTCGCTCGGCTACAAGGAAGTTCAGGATCCTTCGGTCTATATTTCATTTGTTACCGATGAAGATGCAAGCACGTCTTTTCTGGCCTGGACCACCACACCCTGGACTCTGATTTCGAACATGGCACTGGCTGTTCATCCCAAACTGGACTATGTGAAAATCCGGTTGAAAGAGGATGGCCGGCAATACTGGTTGGCTGCGGCACGGCTTTCGGTGATCAAAGAAGACTATGAGGTAATTGAAACCGTTAAGGGGACTGATTTGGTTGGTAAAACCTATCAGCCTCTGTTCGATTACGCACTGAAAGAAGTGGGGAAGGAACGTGCCTGGCGTGTCATCGCAGCCGATTTTGTGACCACCGAAGACGGAACCGGAATTGTTCACCAGGCGCCAGCCTACGGTGCGGATGACTATGACGTCACACAGAAAAACGGCATTCCTCTGTACAATCCCATCAACCGGGATGGTTGCTTCGAGGAAAAAATCGATTTGGTAAAAGGCCTTTGGTTTAAGGATGCCGATAAGGTAATTGCCCGGAATCTGAAGGAAAGGGGCCATCTGTACCGGCATGAAACCTACCTTCACAACTATCCCATGGACTGGCGGAAGGGAACCCCGCTGATGTCCTATCCTGTCGAATCCTGGTTTATCAGAACAACCGCGGTTCGTGACCGGATGATTGAACTGAACAATACCATTAACTGGAAACCTGCCAGCACAGGATCAGGACGATTTGGAACCTGGCTTGAAAACAATGTGGATTGGGCCATTTCGCGCCAGCGGTTCTGGGGAACCCCGCTGCCCATCTGGGTCAGTGACAAAAATCCGGATTATCTGGAAGTGATCGGATCGGTGGCTGAACTGAAGAAAAAGGCCGGTATTGGCGATGATAAAGAACTGGATCTTCACCGGCCATACATTGACCAGATCACCTGGCCGGCACCCGATGGCGGCACCATGCGTCGCGTTCCCGACCTGATCGATGTCTGGTTCGATTCCGGGGCCATGCCATTTGCACAATGGCACTATCCGTTTGAAAAAACCGACACGTTTCAACTGAATTTTCCGGCCGATTTCATTGCTGAAGGTGTCGATCAGACCCGGGGGTGGTTCTATACCCTCCATGCGCTTGGCACCATGCTGTTTGATGGGGTCGCTTTTAAAAATGTGGTTTCCAACGGACTGGTTCTCGATGCGAAAGGCGAGAAAATGTCAAAAACCAAGGGAAATACGGTCAATCCCTTCGATATCATCAGTCAGCATGGCGCCGATTCCTTACGCTGGTACATGATCGGAAATTCCAATCCCTGGGAAAATCTGAAATTCAATCTGGACGGACTCAAGGAAACCCAGCGGAAGTTTTTCAATACCCTGCTGAATACCTATCAGTTTTTTGCCATGTACGCCAACATCGATGGTTTCAGATATGAAACGGGATCACGCATTCCGGAAAACCAGCGGACCGAGTTGGATCAGTGGATTCTTTCGAGGAAGAATACAGTTATCGGGGTGGTCGATTCGGCCTTTAATGAATACGAGCCCACGCGGGCGGTCCGTGAAATGGAAATTTTCATGGATGAACTGTCTAATTGGTATGTCCGCCGCAGCCGGCGCCGGTTCTGGAAAGAGGGAAGCACCCACGATAAACAGGCCGCCTACCAGACCTTGTATGAGTGTCTGGTTACCCTGACGAAACTGATGGCTCCTGTGTCGCCGTTCACATCGGACTGGTTGTATCAGAATCTGACCGGTAAGCGGGAATCGGTTCATCTGGCCGACTTTCCGGTTGCTGATCAGTCCCTGATTTTGTCTGATCTGGAACATCGGATGGAGATGGCACGTACGATTTCAACCATTGTGCTCCGTCTGAGAAATAAAATCGGTCACAACGTGCGTCAACCCCTGAAGCGGATTTTGATTCCTGTTCGGGACCGTCATGAGCGCAGGGAACTGGATAAAGTGCGTGATGTGATTCTGGACGAAATAAACGTTAAGCAAATTGATTATATTGAAGATGACGCCGGGATTGTTCAGAAATCGGCCAAACCGAATTTCAAAGTCCTGGGTCCGCGGTTCGGAAAGGCCATGGGTGCAGTGGCCGAGGCGGTTAAATCGCTCAGTCCCTCCCAGCTTACCGAACTGGAGCAACGTGGAGAAGTGAACGTGATGGTCAACGGAACCAACGAACTTCTCACCAGTGCAGAAATCGAAGTCGTCCGGAAGGATGTGGAAGGCTGGCTGGTGGAAACTGAAGGTCGTCTGACGGTGGCTCTTGACACCGAACTGACTCCTGACCTGCTCGATGAAGGTCTGGCCCGCGAGTTTATTAACCGGGTTCAGAACATGCGCAAAGACTCCGGTTTCGAAGTTACCGACCGAATCACCATCCGGGTTTCAGCCAGTGACCGTCTGACCAGTGCCATCCGTTCGCGTCAGGACTGGATTATGAAGGAAACTCTGGCCACCACCCTGCTGTTCGAGGTGGAGGAAACCGGGATTCTGAGGGAGTTGCAAATTGACAGTGAACATTGTAAACTTGCGCTTCAAAAAAATGAAGCCTGACCAGAAGAGGAACGCGTATGTCGACCATTACATTCAAACCCGACCTGAAAGGCTACTGGACGCTGGAAGATTATCAACACTTCTACAACGTCATCAATAAAAAACGCGACGAAATTCTGGAAGACCTCAATCTCCTGCGCGAACAACTGGCCGAATCGTCACAGGATGGAACTTACGAGAATAAAACCTACTCGCTTCACATGGCTGACCAGGGTACCGATGCCATGGAACGGGAAAAGACATTTCTTTTTGCCTCACGTGAAGGAAAAATTCTCGACTACCTCGAGCGGGCTGTTCAGCGTTTGCAGGAAGGTACTTATGGTTACTGCAAAGTCTGTGGCAAACCCATGGAAAAAGGTCGTTTAGAGGCCGTCCCTCACTCGCAGATCTGCGTTCCCTGTAAATCTAAGCAAGGGTAACCGTTCGCCTTGCACCTGATCTGGCTGATTCTCGCCATTGCCCTACTCGATCAGATCATCAAACAGGTGGTCAGGATCCAGATGGTTCTGTTCCAGGAAATTCCTGTATTCGGGGATGTTATCCGACTGAAATACATCGAAAATCCTGGAATGGCCTTTGGTATTGATCCTGGTAACAAGCTCATCTTTACGCTCCTGACCATTGCCATTGTAATAGGTCTGATTTATTACTTCTTCCAGATCCGTCAGGAATCGCTCTATCAGCGGATTCCGGTGGCGCTGATTCTGGGCGGGGCCATTGGTAACCTGATTGACCGGGTTTTTTACGGGGTCTGGTTTCAACTGGATGGTTGGTTTCATGGACGGGTGGTCGATTACATCGATGTGGATATCCCCGATATTGATTTCCTTGGCATCTACATGTCACGCTGGCCCATTTTCAATGTGGCAGATATGGCCGTTTCCATCGGAGTCATCCTCATGATCGTTTTTATGAACAAAGGCTTGAAATCCGAGGAGCCGGATGGAACCAATCCGGATTCAAACCGGACTGCCGATCCTGTCTCCTGATCGGATCATTTTCTTCATGCATACCGTTTTTCCCGATAACGGATTGCCACCTGAATACACACTTCCATGAACACCCAGCCGGAAAAATTGTATCTGAAGTCCGGTGAGGAGCGCCGATTAAAAACCGGCCACCCATGGATCTTTTCCAACGAATTAAAGCAGGTTCCGGTTCATCTCCCGGCAGGAAGTCTGGTCGAGGTGTTTTCCGCTGGCGGCGACTCTTTCGGACTCGGTTTTTTTAACCCGCACAGTCTCATTTCTGTCCGGTTACTGTGGGCACAAAGCCTGCCTGACCCCCGGGCTTTTCTTACCGAGCGGATTTCGGATGCACTGGCTCTTCGAAACCGGTTGTTTCCCGATGAAGAAGCCATCAGAGTGGTCTTCGGAGAATCGGATTTTCTCCCGGGTCTGGTGGTGGATAAGTACGGTGACTATCTGTCTGTACAGTTTTTATCGGCTGGAATGGAACTGTGGAAGGAAGACGTGGTGCATGTATTGAAAACCGTGCTTCCCGGGACAAAAGGAATTGTTGAAAAGAACCGCTCTGCCAGCCGGTTGCTTGAAGGATTGGATCAGCGGGAAGGGGTGCTGGATGGAGAAGTGCCAGAGGTTGTAACCATCAGTGAATCGGGAATCCGGTATGATTTGTCGCTGACGGACGGACAAAAAACCGGCTATTTTCTTGACCAGAAACTCAATCGCCTGGCCATTCATTCCGTTTCGGCCGGTTCCAGGGTTCTGGATTGTTTCTGCAATCAGGGCGGATTTGCGCTTCACGCTTCGCAGGCCGGGGCAGCAGTTGTAACAGGCGTCGATTTATCTGAAGAGGCCATCCGGCGTGCCACCCAAAATGCACGGGTGAATAATCTGAATGCCGCCTTTGTTCAGGCAGATGTTTTCAGGTATCTGCAGGAAGCCGGTACCCGGAAGGAACAATGGGATGTAATCATTCTGGATCCGCCCGGTTTTGCGAAATCAAAAAAACATGTTCCGGCTGCCAAGAAAGGTTATCTGGAAATAAACCGTCAGGCGCTCAGACTGATCCCGCAGGGTGGATTTCTGGTTACTTCTAGCTGTTCACAACACATTTTCGAGGAAACCTTCCTCGATATCATTCATGATGCATCCAGACAGACCGGTCGCCATCTGAGGCAGATTTTCCGTGGACAGCAGGCTCCGGATCATCCCATTCTGGAATCAATGAGTGAAACCCGTTATCTTAAGTTCTTCATTTTTCAGGTTTTTTAATCATGGCCGTTATCGGATCCCGGCTGAGGGAACTCAGGCAGTCCCGTGGTATTCCATTGGAATCAATTTACGAACGAACGCGGATTCCGCTCGAAACCCTTCGTTTGCTTGAGGATAATCAGTTTTCTGCACTTCCCAAGGTTTACGTTCAATCCTTCCTGAAATCGTATTGCCGCGAGTTGGGAATCAGAGAACCTGCACTGACCACTCTTGTGCAGCATTACGACCGCGATGATGTGGTGAACAGCTACTTCAATCCGCAAACCGTCACGGACGTGCGGGAAACACACCCGGAAACTCAACCGGTACCTGTCCCTGATGACAGAGAGACCCCATTCCGTTCAGACCTTCCCACAGAAGGAGAAACCATTCAGGCTGGTTCTGCAGAAAAATGGTTTCATAAATACAAATGGGTGATTGCTGCATCCTTTGCAGCATTGGTGGGGTTGTTTTTTATTATTGATGTATTTCTGGGCGATGATCTTAAACCTGAACCACCGGTGGCCGCTCTTGATTTTAACCAGGTCGTCCGCGCGGTGGAACAAACTCCGGTTACAGCCGATTCAGTTGTTCCGAGACCGGTTTCTGCCATCCGGACCAGCCAGAAGCCGGCCGATACATTGGCCAAGCCAGTCAACCGTCCCCTCCCGGCAGTCCGGCCAATCAGTATGGATAGTCTGGTTTCCGTTCCTTTGCGCATTGTCTCTGGTCAGGATTCGACCTGGATTGCCCTGACGGTGGATGGACAAAAGGCAGTGGCCTGGACCATGCCTCCGAATCAGACGCTTACCAGAACAGGCCGGCAGTTTTCATTGACGCTTGGTCGCGTTCAGCATACCAAAGTGTTTCTGAATGGGGCACAGCTGACCTTACCGGTGACTGAAGGCTCCATGATGAACTGGGTTATCAACGGACCGGTGAAAAAGGCACAATAGGATGGTGTTGTGACGATCAGAGAGCGTATTGAGCAGTTACGGTCCGACCTGAACCGTCACAATCATCTTTATTACATTGAAGCGGCACCCGAGATTTCGGATGAACAGTTTGATTTCCTGCTGAAGGAACTGGAACAACTCGAGGCCTCCCATCCGGAATTTGCTGATCCACTGAGTCCGACCGTTCGGGTTGGCGGCTCGCCGGTTAAAACGTTTCAGTCGGTATCTCATCCCAGGCCGATGCTGTCTCTGGCGAATACTTATTCGGATGAAGAAGTGGCCGATTTTGACCGGCGGGTGCGTGAGTCATTACCCGGCATTGAACCGGTTTACCATTGTGAATTGAAATTTGATGGAATTGCCATCCGGCTTGAATATGAATCGGGCCGGCTGATCCTCGGTGCAACCCGCGGGGATGGAGTGAGCGGAGATGACATCACACAGAATGTAAAAACAATCCGGTCGGTCCCTCTGGTTCTGGCTGGGAAGGATGTACCAGTGCAGTTCGAAGTCAGAGGTGAGATACTGATGACCCGTGAGGCGTTCCGGTTGTTGAATGCCGACCGGGAACAGCGGGGAGAAAAGCTCTTTGCGAATCCGAGAAACAGTGCCGCGGGTACGCTGAAAATGCAGGATTCGCGTGAAGTGGCAAAGCGTCCATTGCAGTTCTTTGCCTACAATTTTATTAGCGTGGATACTAATCTGCGTTCCCATTCAGCTTCTCTTGATTATCTGAAATTACTTGGGTTCCCGGTGCATCCGGCCCGTCAGCTCTGTCAGAGCCTTGATGACGTTCATTCCTTTGTACGAAAATGGGAGAATGACCGTGAAACCCTCCCCTTTGATATTGATGGAGTGGTGATAAAGCTTGACGACCAGGCTTTACAGGAAAAACTGGGTTTTACCGCCAAAGTTCCCAGATGGGCCATTGCCCGTAAATTTGCGGCAAGGCAGGTTTCAACTCTGCTGAAAGCAATCTCCGTTCAGGTGGGGAGAACAGGGGCCGTCACACCGGTTGCCGAGCTGGAACCCGTCTTTCTTGCCGGTTCCACCATCAGCCGGGCCACCCTGCACAATGAGGATGAGATCAGACGAAAGGGCCTGGTTCCCGGACAGTATGTACTGATTGAAAAGGGCGGGGATGTGATTCCCAAAGTCGTCGCGGTGGATGAGCAGCGGTCCCGGTTGTCAGAATCTCCGTGGTCCATGCCCGACACCTGCCCGGAGTGTGGCTCCATTCTTTTCAGGGATTCAGATGAAGCGATGATCAGATGCACCAATGAAGCCTGTCCACCTCAGGTCCGTGGCAGACTGATACATTTTGCCTCGCGTGATGCGATGAACATTGATGGATTGGGTGAATCGGTGGTGGATCTGCTTGTGTCGGCCGGCCTGGTGAAACGCCCCGATGATTTGTACCGGCTGACAGCCGGTGAAGTTGCCACTCTGGACCGGATGGCAGAGAAAAGTGCATCGAATCTGATTGCCGGAATCGAAAAGTCTAAAGAACAACCCCCTCATAAAGTGTTATTTGGTCTGGGGATACGCCATGTCGGGGCCACAGTGGCGAAATCACTGATCAGGCGGTTTGGATCCGTCAGGGCTATTTCGGCGGCAACCAAAGACGACCTGCTCACGGCTGACGATGTGGGTGAAACCATTGCCTCAAGTGTGGTGGCCTGGTTTTCCCATTCCGATAACATGGAACTGATCAGCAATCTTGAAAAAGCGGGACTTCAACTGGAATCCGGTGAGTCGCCAACCGACACATCGGGTCCGTTTACCGGCCAGATCGTTGTGTTTACCGGAACGATGGAATCGATGGAACGGTCTGCTGCCGAAGAACTGGTCGAAAAACTTGGCGGGAAGGCCACCGGCTCTGTCTCAAAAAAAACCACCCTGGTGGTGGCAGGAGAGGGGGCAGGCAGCAAAGCAGCGAAGGCAGCTGAGTTGGGAATTCCTGTAATCATTGAATCAGATTTTCTGGAACGGATAAAGCCATATGTTTGAAAAAACCAAAAGACGGATCGGCATCTGGCTGGCCGAAAACCGGGAAAAAGCCTCCCAGCGGCGACTGATTCATTCTTCCGGATTCTGGAAGGATATTCATCAGGTCGTTATTGGCCTGCCCGATAATTTTCATGAATGGAAATCGCTGGCAGATGTGGTTGAACTGATCCGGACCAAGACCGGTCAGCCGGCTGCATCGGTTACTTTCTGGGTTCCGCCCCTTCTGGTGAATGAAATAGATAACCATTTTCCCGGTATGAAACGGGTTACTCCATCCGATCTGACCTATACCCGCTGGTACATCCCCGAAAAACAATCGGTCACCGCCCGTTTCGGAAATGCGATT
This sequence comes from Bacteroidota bacterium, assembly GCA_013360915.1. NCBI lineage: Bacteria > Pseudomonadati > Bacteroidota > Bacteroidota bacterium. Next base: position 636,605 of record JABWAT010000001.1, on the reverse strand, counting down.
GATCTGGTCATCGATCTGTCTGTGGACTTCAAACCTGATTCGGCCTATATTTGGGCAGCATTAAACCGGTCGTTCCGGGTCGGTTTTATCAGCTGGAAAAATGACTGGTTTTATGATCTGGTCATTCGCTGTCAGCCATCGACGGTTCCGCAACAACGCATTCAGCATCTTAAAAAAATTCTTGAATCACTGAACTGAGGTATCTGCCCTCATGAAATATGAACTGGATAAACGCGAAGAAGTCGCCATTTTCAAACTGAAAAATCAGCGGCTCGATTCGGCCATCGCCTCACAGGTTAAAAGCGAATTTGTGACCCTTCTGGCGGCCGATGACATTCAAAACCTGTTACTGGATTTATCTGAAGTTCAGTTTGCCGATTCATCGGGACTTTCCTCTATTCTGGTCGCCCACCGGATGACCACCGGCAAGGGGGGGATTTTTGGTCTCGTAGGTGCCCAGCCTGCCGTTGAGAAACTCATTGGTATCTCCCATCTGGACCGCGTACTGCTCATGTATGATAACATGGAAGATGCAATTACCGACGTCTCCATTCAGATGGAAGAAGAAGATCCGTCAGCCGATCCGTTCTATGATGAAGATCTGCACAATTTTCAGACCGGAGGAAAAGGTTCCGGGAAGAAAGCCAAATCGGCAGATGATGATGATGATGATGATCTTTCTGATGAATTTGAAGAACTTTCAGAATTCCCCGATGAAGATGAATCGGGATTCGAGGGCGAAGACGAAGATGATGACGGTTATACCCGCCGCCGTTAAACTTTCCACTGACTGACAAAAAACCGGATTCCCTCCGGTTTTTTTATTTTCCAAAGGTTTTACTCCACCATGTCCCCCGATTGGCTGATTTTATTTGCTTACCTCGCCCTCTCTGTCACAGCCGGTCTTGCTGCCGGAAGGGGTCTGACCACTGTCACCGACTATTTCTCGGGCGAACGGAAATTGCCGGTCTGGGCTGTTACGATTTCGATCGTAGCCACAGAAACCTCTGCACTGACCTTCCTGAGTATTCCAGGACTGGCCATAGCCGGTAATTTCAGTTTTCTGCAGGTTGCACTGGGTTACATCATCGGAAGACTGATCATTTCGGTCTGGCTGATTCCACGGTATGCATCGGGGGATTTGTTTTCGGTGTATCAATGGATCGGGGCACGGTTTGGCGGTCAGGCCCAGCGGTCTTTATCGGGTGTATTCATGGTAACCCGCCTGCTTGCAGATGGTGTGCGGCTGTATGCCACTGCCATCCCGGTTGTCTTGCTGATGCATCAGACCGGCCTGATTCCGGTTGCCGGAACCGGGGCCTATGTGTTGGTTCTATCCATTCTTGGAGTAATCACTATTCTTTACACGGTTTTTGGTGGAATCCGTGCAGTGATCTGGACCGATGTGATTCAGTGGGTGGTCTATTTATCGGGAGGCATACTTGCACTGATTTCGGTCTGGTGGTTGCTTCCTGCCGGAGAGGCGCCGTCCCACCCGATGGTTTTTTTCAACCTGACCAGCGGTTCCGGCTCCTGGTTGGATTTCACGGAACCCTATCTGGCATTGAATGCCATTCTGGGGGGGATTTTACTCAGTATGGCCAGCCATGGGACCGATCAGATTATCGTCCAGCGGGTACTGTGTACTCCCTCGGTCCGTGATGCCAGAATGGCCATGTCGCTGTCGGGAATTCTGGTCTTTTTTCAATTTATTCTTTTCCTGTCGATCGGTTATTTACTGGGTGTCTTTTATCAGGATACCCCGCTTCGCCCCGATGAAGTGTTCTCACGCTTCATTGTCACTCAATTGCCAACGGGTTTTGCAGGTCTGATTATCGCGGCTGTGATCGCAGCGGCCATGAGCACCATCAGTTCTTCCATCAATGCACTGGCAGCCTCAACGCTTTCCGACTGGAAACTGATCCCCATCACCCATGATAACGGACTCAGCCGCTCCCGGTGGGTCAGTGTCGGTTGGGGAGTGGTTCTGACCCTGGTCTCAATTCTTCTGGTGGCCGGTGGCGGCATTTTTAAAGAAAAAGTGGTTGAAACCGGACTGGCCATTGCTTCGGTCACCTACGGGCCGGTTCTGGGTGTGTTTCTTCTGGGACTGACCGGGAAAACACCCCGGTGGCCAGTGTTGCTTGGTTCATTGGTGCTGTCTCTGGTTTCGATGGTTTTTCTGGTATTTTTCACTCCGGTGGCCTGGACCTGGTTCACGGCTTCCGGTCTGGTACTTTTCACCTTCTTCTGCGGATTACTGACCCGGTTTACCTATGAATGAGCGATTGTTGTCGACCCTTGACTGGGTCATGATCGGATCCTTTCTGTTATTGTCCCTGATTATTGGACTGGTGTACTCTAAACGGGCCGGAAAAAGCACCGAGGAGTACTTTCTTTCCGGACGCAAGTTACCCTGGTGGATTGCAGGAACGGCCATGGTGGCCACCACTTTTGCGGCTGATACGCCTCTTGCAGTCACCGAACTGGTTGCCCGGGATGGTATTTCGGGTAACTGGCTGTGGTGGTCCATGGCCATAGGCGGGATGATGACAGTTTTCTTCTTTGCTCCGCTTTGGCGCCGTGCCGGGGTGCTCACCGATCTGGAGTTTACGGAACTTCGCTATGACGGACCGGCTGCGGCCTTTCTTCGCGGTTTCCGCGCGGTTTATCTCGGTTTGTTCATGAATGCGGTGATCATCGGGTGGGTCAATCTGGCCATGGTAAAAATTGTGACCGTGGTGCTTCCCGGTCTTTCCCCGGAAGGCTTTATCCTGGGAGCCATGGTCTTTGTGGCTATTTATTCCTCGCTGTCCGGCCAGTGGGGTGTGGCGGTTACCGATACGTTCCAGTTTGTTCTTGCCATGACCGGTTGTGTGGTTCTGGCCTGGTTTGCACTTGACCATCCCTCAATCGGAGGAATTGAAGGGTTGCAATCCAATCTGTTGTCGTCTACGTTCGAAATGGTGCCCCGGATAACCGATACATCGGTGTCGGGGGTTCTGAGTCTGAGTCTGGCTGCCTTTTTTACCTACATCGGCGTGATCTGGTGGTCCAGCTGGTATCCGGGAAATGAGCCTGGCGGAGGCGGATACATCGCTCAGCGGATGATGTCGGCGAAAAATGAGACCCACGCCCTTGTTTCCACTTTGTGGTTCAATATCGCCCATTATTGCCTTCGTCCCTGGCCATGGATCCTCGTGGCTCTTGTCTCGCTGGTGATGTTTCCCGGTCTTCCCGAATCGGATCAGGGAAAGGGATTTGTCATGGTGATGAAGGAAGTTCTTCCCTCCGGCTGGTATGGGTTTTTACTGGCGGCCTTCCTGGCTGCTTACATGAGCACCATATCGACCCATCTGAACTGGGGAGCCAGTTATGTCGTCAATGACATGCTGAAAAGGTTTGTGGTGCCCAATAAATCCGACCGGCGATTGGTCTGGTATTCCCGGCTGGTGACGGTGGTCATCATGCTGATCTCATTCTGGATGACCTTTAACGTTATGTCAACCATTGCCGGGGCCTGGCAATTTATCATCGACTGCGGGGCCGGAATGGGGCTGGTACTGATTCTTCGCTGGTATTGGTGGAGGATCAATGCGTGGTCAGAACTGGCGGCTATGCTGACCCCGCTGGTGGTTTACCCGATTCTGACCCTGGGTTTTCAATTGGAATTTCCGTACACCACCCTGGTCACCACAGCCGTAACCACGCTTTCATGGATTCTGGTGACGCTGATTTCACCACCGGTTAACCATCAGCATCTGACCGCCTTTTATCGGAAAACCCGTCCGCTGGGCCCGGGCTGGACCCGTTTCAGAAATGAACTGAACCTGGAAGGAGTGGGCATTCCGCTCAGCCGACTGTTTAAGTTGTGGATTCTGGGTATCACGGTTATTTACGGTACCTTGTTCGCCATTGCCTGCTTTATTTTCAACCGGTATGATCTGGCCATTGCCTTTACCGGTCTGGTTGGAGTGGCTGCCGGTCTTCTTAAAATGGATTACGATTCACACGGATGGAGTTTCTGGGATCAGTGACCGGTCGGATGTTTAAATGACCATGATCAATCTGACCCCATTCCGGGTTTTTCCGGTCATTTTTAAAAAGTATCTGCAATACCTGCAGATCGAAAAAAACCTTTCTGATCATTCATTGGATGCCTACCGGCTCGATCTGATCCGTTACGCGGCCTGGCTGTCCGATTCCGGCATACAAAGCCTCAGCCAGATTACCCTTGCCGATCTTGAATCCTTTATGGGACAGTTGCACGATGTGGGACTTGCTCCGGCCAGCATGGCCCGTAATATTTCCACTCTCAGAGGATTTCACAAGTTTCTGGTGGCCGAGTCGGTCACTGGTTCAGACCCCACCGAGCTGATTGATTCCATCCGGCTTCCCAGGAAACTCCCCGACATTCTGACCGTGGATGAAATGCTCAGACTGCTCTCCATGGCCAATCCGGAGCATCCGATCGGATTGCGGGACCGTGCCATTCTGGAACTCCTGTACGCCACCGGCATGCGGGTGGGCGAACTGATCAGCCTGAAACAGTCTCAGTTGTTCTTCGACCTGAGTCTGGTCAGGGTATTCGGAAAGGGCAGTAAAGAACGTCTGGTGCCCGCAGGTGAAGGTGCCATTCACTATGTCCGTCGTTATCAGACAGGAACAAGAACGATTCATGCCCGGTTTGGAAAGAGCAAAGACACCCTGTTTCTGAATCAGCGGGGAACCGGACTCAGCCGCATGACCATTCTGACTCTGGTAAAAACCTATGCCGGACTCGCTGGTATACATAAGGAAGTCACTCCTCACACATTCAGACATTCCTTTGCCACCCATCTGCTTGAAGGTGGTGCCGATCTGCGTGCCGTCCAGGAAATGCTGGGTCATGCAGACATTTCAACCACCCAGATTTATACCCATCTCGACCGGCAATACCTCACAGAAATCCACCGGCAGTTTCATCCGCGGAGTTCCGGCATGTGACCGGTAACCAAAAAATGGCTTCATGCATCCGGAACCGGTTTCTTTTCGGGCCCGGCAGATGTATTTTTATAATTTATTTTTAACTTCATGACCAAAGATTTAAAAGTCGGCCTCGTTGTTTTCCTCAGTTTTGTGATTCTGATAGGCGGCTTAATGTGGCTGAAGGATTGGTCATTTTCACGGGATTCACGTGTCTATGTGGCCGAATTCGCCGATACCATTGGTTTATTGGAAGGCGATCCGGTTTTTGTCCGTGGCGTGAAGGTTGGGAAAGTGGATCGGATTGAAGTCACCCCTGATCATGTATCGGTCAGACTATCGGTCGAAACCGATGTGCCGGTTTACACCGATGCGTCTGCAAAAATCGGCATGCTTGAAATTCTGACGGGAAAAAAGGTTGATCTGATTCCCGGCATCAGCGGAATCGATCTTGCGGAAGGCGGTGTGATCCGCGGATCCATCGGAGCTGACATACCGGTTATGCTCAGTCAGGTGAATGAAGTCAGTGATGACCTGAAAACCCTGATCAGAAGCATGAATAAAACGCTGGAAGGACTCAACTCCATCCTGACTGACAAGGAATTTCAGCAGAACAGCCGCAAACTGGTGGATCAGCTGGCTGTGACCAGCACCAATCTGGCCGATATGACCACCAAGCTGAATGATAACAGTGATTCATTCGGAAAACTGATCGGACAACTGACCTTGCTGAGTACCACACTGAATCAGGCCGTGACCGAAATAACTCCGAAAGCAGGAACCACACTTGAGGCCACCACCCTGACCATGCGCACACTGAATGAAGCCGTTTTGAAACTGAGCAACAATCTTGAAACACTGCAAAACAATCAGTCACTGGCTTCAAAACTGATTTACGATCCGGCCTTTGCAACCAAATTTACAGCAACTGTCGATACACTGAACCACTTTTTAAACCACATCAGAACCAAACCCGTAAAGCTGGATATCGACATCTGGTGAAAACCGGATGGGGTCTCAGCCTGATGCCCGGAGGACTTGAATGAAAAAAATCTGGATAATTGCCCTTCTTCTTACCACGGTCAGCCCTGCTGCCTTTTCCCAGATCTATGGCGGACATGGTAAACTGTCGCATACCGTGACCTCGTTTATGCCACCGCAGGGAAATTACTTTCTTGGTATCGAGTCATTCTCCTCCTTTGTTCCCGTGACTTACACCGATAAATCACTCAGCAACGGACCCATCACCTCGAATTACCTGCTGTTTGATTATGCCATTTCTGACTTTGCAATGACCACTTTCGGGTTTAATGTTTTCCAGATGAACCGGTTTGTTGATGAAGCCACCACGGGACTGGGACCGGTTACCTTTTCGGTTAAACTGGGTAACATTGAGTTTATGAATTCTGCACTTAGAACCGGCTTTTTAATTACATCTACTTTTTCGGTTGGCAAGCAGAATAACATCCTTTTTAATCCTTATTACTCTGGCGCACTCGAATTTGGACTCTGGAATTACTGGTCCTACTATTTCAATACCGAACTGATCAAACAAAGTGAGAGTGTTCACCTGAATATCGGGATGATCACCCATAATGAAAATCAGTTGGAATATTCAAATAACACCACTTCCTACGAGATCCCGGGCCGGTCGGTTGGAATCAAATACATGCTGGGTTACCAGTATCCGTTTGGTGCCTGGAAGTTTTCGGGTGAATTGTGGGGCGAACAATTTTTCAAACAACCAGACCCGATCATTTATTCGCGTGAATCCTATGCCTATCTGAACGGGGGAGTAAGCTATCGGTTTGACCTGTGGGAACTCAGAGCCAGTGCTGATCTTCTGTTGCTGGGATATACCGATGAAACCGATTATACCAAAGGCGCCCTGTACGGTTATCCTCAGCCGACCACCAGTGCCATGAATTACAGCCCCTTCTTTATTCAGGTTGGTTTTAACTTGAACCTGTCGGATATCGTGAATGGATGGATGGGTTATGAAACGGCCGTTTATAACTACGATCGTGTTAAAAAAGAAGATTATACCACCGATCTGCGCCGCGATGATATTCTGACCAAGATTGAACTCGAATATTACCGGGATCTGTATTCCTGCTTTAAAGCCGCCCGCCGGTATGATGAATCCCTGCAGGGGACCCTCTATGTCGATTTTGTTGTGAAAGAGGATGGCACTGTTGGCGATCATAAGATTGTGGTTTCCACCTTCGACTCTGCCTTCGGTCCGCAGTTGGAAGAGTGTATGATGAGCGAAGTCACCCGCTGGACCTTCCCGAAAGGTGACAAGCCCATCCGCTTTGAAATTGTCCCGCTGAATTTCAGGTAAACGGCAAGAATGACCTGTCTTTTCCCCGGACAGGATCATGTTCCGGTTCACACCCGGGATAACCACTCTGTAAAATTGGAAATGTCTGGTTCAGGGAATTTCCGGCGAAAGCCGGAATCCCTGCTGCCTATTCCATTCCTGCCCCTCCCAATGAATTCTCAAGTTAATTAGCATGATCCGCACGTTGCTTCTGTTTCTGATTTTAATCTGCCTTTTTGCTCCGGTCATTTCAGCACAAACCGTTGCACAGGACAAACTGTCTGCATCCGGTCGTGGCGGAATGGTGGTTTCGGTTCATCCGCTGGCCTCTCAGGCCGGTATTCAGATTCTGAGAGAAGGAGGAAATGCCTTCGATGCTGCAGTGGCGGTGGGGTTGGCTCTTCAATCGGTACATCCCTCGGCCGGAAACATTGGAGGCGGTGGTTTTGCGGTGATTCATTTGGCCGATGGACGGCAATTTACACTCGATTTCAGAGAAACGGCCCCGGGTAAGGCAACTCGGGACATGTTCATGGCTGACAGCATGGTTCAGAATCAGGCGTCGGTGTTCGGGGCTTTGTCTGTTGGGGTTCCCGGTACCATCAGAGGGCTTGAGGCTTTGCGAAGCCGGTTCGGTACCCAATCCTGGAGTCGGTTGGCTGAACCGGCTGTTCGTCTGGCTAAGGCTCATCGGTTAACCCCATCGGGTGCCAGACAATTAAATGCTTCCAGGGAATCGCTATCCAGATATCCCGAAACCGCAGTCATTTACGTGAAGGATTCATCGGACGGATGGCAACCAGGTGATACCTTGTTTCAACCCGATCTTGCCCGTACACTCGAAAGGCTCCGTGACCGTGGCCCTGAAGATTTTTATCTGGGAGAGACCGCGCGATTCATTCTGCAAACCATGAAAAAACATGGTGGATGGATTGGGGAAGCAGATCTTGCCGGTTACCAGCCAGTCTGGAGGGAACCTCTGAAACTGCCCTGGCGTGATTTGCAGCTTATTACCATGAGTCTCCCCTCATCGGGTGGAATGATACTGGCACAGACCCTGCACTTTCTCAATGCAACCTCCCCGGATAGTATCGGGTGGAACCATCCAGCTTTTGTTCACGGGTTACTGACCACCTGGCAACTGGCCTATGCCGACCGGTCGGCCTGGCTGGGGGACCCCGGATTCGTTACCATTCCCTGGGACACCCTGCTGTCTGAATCCTATTGGAGGAAAAGATGGAGTTCCATTCCATCCGATCGTCATCCGTCTTCCGAAGAAGTTGGACCGGGAATGATCAGCGGATATGAACCAGGAGAAACCACCCATTTTGGTATTGTTGACTCGCTTGGAAATGCCATTTCGGTAACTTACACACTGAATGGCGGATTCGGATCCTGTCTGGTGGTTGATGGGGCCGGCTTTTTGCTCAACAACCAAATGGATGATTTTGCAACCCGTCCCGGAGTCGGAAACCTGTATGGCCTGATCGGGTCCCGGGCCAATTCCATCGCTCCCGGAAAGCGGATGTTAAGTTCGATGACTCCAACGATCGTATTACGCAATGGTAAGCCATGGCTTATTGCCGGAGGACCTGGCGGATCACGCATTCCGACCGGTGTGAGTCAGGTTCTGATCAATTCCATTCTTCTTGACCTGTCACCCCATGAGGCCGTTAACCATCCCAGAATTCACTATCAGTGGATTCCTGATGAGGTGATTCTCGAACCGGGTGCCCTTCCCGATTCAGTCATTGCCCGGCTGAAAGCCTGGGGCTGGAAAGTGGCAGATCCGCAACCCTTTGCCTACGGAAGAACCAAACTGATCCGGCTTGAAGGCGGGACGTTTTCCGGATCGGCAGATCACCGCGGAGGTGGTGCCGCCATTCCGGTCCGGTGAGAAAAAACTGAATAACCATGGGTTGATTCAACACCGGAATACCATTTAGCGTTGGTCGGATTTTTCACAAGTCCATGATTTTAAACTATTTGCAAAGTATGATTTTCTTTGTAAATTACATGAGGCTTGTTAAAAAAAAACCGGAACCATGCAGGACGCTCACCCACAAACGGACGATGATCAGCAACTAAAGAACTTGCTGGATGTTTGTCACCGGAATCTGAAATCGGTTGATGACAACATGATCCGGAAGGCCTATCATTTTTCCCTGCAGGCCCATCAGAATATCAAGCGTGCCAGTGGAGAACCCTATTTTGTTCATCCGTTGGCGGTAGCCACCATTCTTGCAGAGGAATTGATTCTGGATGATATCTCGGTTGCAGCCGCGCTTCTGCATGATATCCTCGAAGACACCGATTACGATTTCGATACCATGGTGGCCGAGTTTGGCCCCACCGTTGCCAATCTGGTGGATGGTGCGACGAAAATCACCGACATGTTTAAAAGCCATGAGGTGACCGAGGCGGAAAGTTTCAGGAAACTGATGCTGTTCATGATCAAGGATATCAGGGTGATTCTGGTCAAATTCGCCGACCGTCTGCACAACATGCGTACGCTGGAATACCTGCCGCCAGCCAAACAGCGGAAAATGGCAGGCGAAACCATGGATATCTATGCCCCGCTGGCCCACCGGTTCGGACTCTGGCAGATTAAATGGGAATTCGAAGACCTCAGTTTTAAATTCCTCCATCCCGAGAGTTATGAAGACATTTACCGGAAGGTGAATACCCGCCGCGAAGAACGTGAATCGTACATTCAGAACTTCTCCCAACCCATTGTTGAGCGTCTGAAGGCTGGAGGATTCCGGTTCGAACTCAGCGGGCGTCCCAAGCATTTTTATTCCATCTACAATAAGATGGTCAAACGGAACAAGCCTTTCGAGGAAATTTATGATCTGTTTGCGGTCAGAATCATTCTCGATACCGACAAGGCATATGACTGCTTTACTGTTTATGGGATTGTTTCCGATATCTACTTTCCTGTACCGGTCCGGTTTAAAGATTACATCTCGGTTCCCAAGCACAATGGCTATCAGAGTATTCATACCACCGTTTTCGGACCGCAGGGAAAAATGGTGGAAGTCCAGATCAGAACCCGTCAGATGCACGAAATTGCTGAAAAGGGTGTGGCCGCCCACTGGTCCTACAAGGAAAACAACGGATCGGTTGCCTCTGACAATGAGGAATGGATTTCCTGGGTGCGCGAAATATTCGAACAGGCCGATTCCACCGATAATCCCAATCAGTTTATCGAGGATTTCAAACTGAATTTGTTTCAGGATGAAATTTTTGTCTTTACTCCCAAAGGGGATCTCAAAATCTTACCCATCGGAGCCACTCCCGTCGATTTTGCCTATGAAATTCACACCGATGTGGGGAATCATTGCATTGGGGCCAAGATCAACGGCAAAATTGTTCAGTTGAACACAAAAATTGAGAATGGTCAGCAGGTCGAAATCATCACCTCGAAGAACCAGAAACCGAATCCGGCCTGGGAAAAGTTTGCGGTCACCCACAAAGCCAAAAGCAAAATCAGAGCCTGGTTGAATGAAGAGCGCCGGAATCTGACCGATCTGGGAAAAGACCTGTGGGAAAAGCGTCTGAAGAAGGCCCGCCTGAAACTGAATGAATTGGAGTTCAATAAAATCATTCAGGAAATGCGGTATTCCAATCAATCCTCCTTTTTCTATGCCATTGGTGACAATCAGATTAATGTGGATGACTTCGTCGAAAAACTGCAGGCGCGGCTGAGTGCACCTAAGAAGGAGAAGGAAGAGGAAAAACCCGAATTCGGATCCTTACCCGATTTTCTGAAGCGAACACGGCAGCAGACCCGTTCGGTGATGGTTGAAGGACAGTCTGCCAACATTCAGATGACTTATGCCAAATGCTGTTCACCGGTTCCCGGTGATGACATCATCGGCTATGTGACTGTCGGAGAAGGCATTAAGGTTCACCGTAAGACCTGCCGGAACGTGACCGTGGCCGGTGGGGCCGATGTGAACCGGCTGGTCGAAGTGGACTGGCCCATCCGCAGAGAAGATGAATTTATGGCCGGAATCAGAATTGCCGGAGATGACCGGAAAGGGTTGGTCTCGGATGTGACCCAACTGATTTCCTCGATGAATACCAACATCCGTGGACTCAATTTCAATACCCGTGACGGCGTTTTTGATGGCTCCATCATTGTCTATGTGAAGGATATCGATCACCTGCAGCGTCTGATGGACCGGATCAGACGGGTGCCCGGGGTGAAAAACCTGTCCCGGTTAGAAGAGTAATCATCGGGAGGACTGTCATGAAACCCAGAGTTCGGACACTGACGAAAAAAGATGTGGCAAAAAAGGTGGCCGATGACCACGATGAACGGTTGTACCATACCACCCGGTGGGTCGATGCCACTTTCACGGCTCTGCGGGATATGATGCTGAACAGTCAGGAAGAAATCAGAATCGAGATCAGGGATTTTGGTGTGTTCGAGGTGAAGCTCACTCGGCCGAAACCCAAAGCAAGAAATCCGAAAACCGGCGATACGGTTTATATACCCTGGCGGAAAAAAACCCACTTTAAACCAAGTAAACTCATCAGGGAAAGCCTGCAGCAACCACTGACCGATACCGAGGTCCGTGAAATCATGGAAGAGGAATGACCGGTTATTATCTGGCACTCGATCTGGGCGACGTCCGGGTCGGACTTGCCAAATCGGATCCGCTCGGGTTATTTGCAACACCGCTTCCGTTTGTTCCCATACGCGAACTTGAATCGGCCATCCGTACCCACCTTCCAGCCTGCAAGGGGCTTGTGATCGGTCACCCGGTGAATCTGAAGGGAGAAACGGCCCAGAAAGCCCAATGGGTGGAAACGATGGTGGAAAAAATCAGGGTAGCCTTTCCCGATTTACCCATCCACATGGTAGATGAACGGTTCACAACCGTGATAGCCGGACAGAAAATCAGGGAATCGGGGATGCCAAAGAAAAAACGGGAAGAGAAGGGGAAGGTCGATTCCTGGGCAGCCGCCGAAATTTTGCAAAGTTTTCTGGACCGGCAGGTCCGCTGATCCACCACCCGTTCCCGCGTTTCTCCTTCATCCGGAATGTTCCTACCTTTGCAGTTGTTATCGTGAAAAAATGAGAGAGATTGAATGATTTTGCCGATTTACACCATGGGAGATGAGGTGCTTCGCCGGGAAGCGGTGGATCTGCATGAACGCACACCCGAAACCGATGTGCTGATCAAAAACATGTTTGAAACCATGTATCAGGCCGATGGAATTGGTCTGGCGGCCCCTCAGGTGGGAAAATCCATCAATCTGCTGGTCCTGGATATTTCCATGCTGGAAGATGGGGAAGGAACCGACCCCATGGCCATTATCAATCCGGTATTTCTGGATAAACAGGGTTCCTGTTCCATGGAAGAAGGCTGCCTGTCGGTTCCCGGAATCAATGACCTGGTGGAACGGCCCGAGATCATTACCCTGCGATATCTGGATGACCAGTTCCGTGAGCGGACCGCCACTTTTGATGGCATGCTGGCCCGGGTCATTCAGCATGAATATGATCATTTACGCGGAACCCTCTTTGTTGATTACCTCTCGGCTTTCAGAAAAACCATGCTGAAAGGGAAATTCCGAAACATACAAAAAGGCAATGTCGATGTTGATTACGTCATTGCCGACAAAACCGGTGTCTGATTCACCGGATACCATTCCAACCAAACCGGCTTACAATTACTGACATGCGACTGATTTTTATGGGAACCCCCGATTTTGCGGTTCCTTCCCTGACTGCATTGGCTCAGGCTGGTTTTTTGCCTGTGGCCGTGGTGACGGGCCCCGATAAACCACGGGGCCGTGGTCAGCAGCTCTCATTTACCCCCGTCAAGCAAAAAGCAATTGAACTTGGCATCGAAACGATAATAGAAACCGATTCACCTACTTCAGATGAGTTGTTCAGCCAGATTCGTGAGCTGCGTCCCGATCTGTTGGTGGTCGTGGCGTTCAGAATTCTTCCCGAACGCCTGTTTTCCTTTCCTTCAAAAGGAACGTTCAATCTGCATGCCAGCCTTTTACCCCGGTACCGGGGAGCTGCTCCCATTCAGTGGTGCCTGATCAATGGGGACAACGAAACCGGCGTAACCACCTTCTTCCTGCAGAAATCGGTCGATACAGGCTCGGTGATTGGTCAGAAAAAACTGTCCATCCCCGAAACCATGACCGGTACGGAATTATACCGGTCCCTTTCCGAACTGGGAGCCGAACTGGTGGTGGAAACTGTCAGACAGATCGATACCGGAACCGTCCGGACTGTGCCGCAGGATGATACGCTGGCAACACCGGCCCGGAAAATCACTCGTGAAGATTCCCGGATCCGATGGGATGAACCCGGTGATGCCATCCGTAACCGGATCCGTGCCTTTGAGGATTCACCGGGTGCGTGGTGCCTGCTGGATGGCAAAGTATTAAAACTCTTTCAGGTTGATTTTGAAAAAGGATCTTCGTATCCTCAAACTGCTTTCGGATTGATCACCGGGTATACAGACAACCACATTATCATTGCTGTAAGGGACGGAGTCCTTCGGGTCCGTTATTTACAGTTAGAAGGAAAAAAGCGACTTTCCGTCAGCAATTTTCTCAATGGATATCCATTGAGTTTTCCGAAACAAATCGAGTAAATTGAAAAAAAGGAGTTCACCATGGCAAGAAGTTTAAACAAAGTGATGCTGATCGGAAACGCTGGAAAAGATCCGGAAGTCCGGTACACCCCATCGAGTGCAGTGGTTGCCAATCTGACGCTGGCCACCACCGATTCTTACAAGGATGCGGGTGGTCAGACGGTTGAAAAAACCGAATGGCACAACCTGGTTTTCTGGGGGAAGACAGCCGAAATCGTTCGTGATTATGTAAAAAAGGGCAATCGTCTGTATGTGGAAGGCCGCATTCAGACCCGTTCATGGGATGATAAGGAAACCAATCAGAAGCGTTTTAAGACCGAAATCGTGGTTACCGATCTGATGCTGCTGACTCCCAAGGCAGGGGGCGGTGAAGGAGACGTGCCGGCCGGTAATCAGGTTCCTAAATCGGAATATGCGGCGGAACCGACCTACAACGTGGCCGAGGACGATGACCTTCCGTTCTGAAACGGTACAGACGGGAAGCCGGCGCTTCTGTCAGGAAGTGGGCTTCCCGTTGTTTTTTATCTACCTTTGCGCCATTATGTTTTACCAGTCCGGATATCCCATCGTTGGATAGTTACCTACCTCAGCTGTTTATTTTCTTTTCCTGTCTGGCACTTTCTTTCTTTTTCAGCGGAACGGAAGTCGCCTTTTTCTCACTGAAACCAGAGCAGTTGAAACGGATGAGCAAATCATCCGATTTCACCGAGCGGCTTATCACCAAACTGATGGATGATTCCCGCCGGTTGCTGGTCACCATTCTGCTAATGAACAATGTGGTGAATGTCACCGCCTCGATTATTGCCGCCACCCTGACGGCTTCCTATCTGGATTATTTCCCAATCGAACCCTGGGCCGTTTTTCTGATCATGTCGGTGGTGCTGACTTTTGTTCTTCTGGTGCTGACCGAAATCACTCCAAAAATTATCGGAGCTCATCTGTCGGTCCGGTTTGCCGCGGTGGCCGCCCCTTTTCTCTATGTGATTTACCTGCTGACCGGATGGTTGGTGAAAGGAATTATTCTGAGCACCTCCTGGTTGAAAGTTTCACTGGGTGACCGGTCCGCCATGTCGGGTGAGGATATGAAAACCCTGGCGGATGTGGCTCATGATCACGATGTGCTGGAGGAGAAGGAACGGGAAATGATCACCTCACTGGCCGGTTTTTCTGAACGGACGGTTCGTGAAATCATGGTGGCGCGTATGGACATGGTCGCTATACCGGATGATGCAGATTTTAATGACGTGCTTGCCATTGTGCGGGAAAGCGGACATTCCAGAATTCCTGTTTATCATGAATCACTTGATAACATTTCGGGGATCCTGTATGCCAAGGACCTGATCCCTTTTCTTCAGGCCGGTCCGATGGTCACTGCTTTCGACCTCACGAAACTGGTCAGACAGCCCCTGTACATTCCGGAAGGGAAGCGGATTTACGATTTGCTGAAGGAATTTCAGTCACAGCGGATGCACATCGGCATTGTGGCAGATGAGTATGGAGGAACGGCCGGTCTGGTAACCATGGATGATGTGATTGGCGAAATCATTGGTGACTATCAGGAAGATCAGCCCGCCGCAGAACCCCTTATCAGAAAGACTGCCGCAGGCCAATGGTATGCAGATGGAAAAATTCCCATTGGTGAACTGGAAGCCGAGTTGGAAAGCAATCTGTCACTTGACGGAGATTTTGAAACACTGGCAGGTTACCTGCTGAACGCCATCGGCGCCATCCCAAAAGAAAAGGCCACCCTCAGGCGGGATGGATTCGAATTTACCATTGAACAGATGGACGGAAGACGGATTGCCGGTGTACGGATTGCGGTGTTGAATGGGTAAATGGATTCTTTGTCTGGTCAGCCTGTTGCTCTGTGGTAATCTTTTTGCTGCAGGTCAGGCCGATTCAACCGATTCATGGCTCGGAGAGGACAAACTGAAGCATGCGGCGGTCAGTGCCTGGCTGACAGGTGCCGGATTGCTGGTGGCCTCGCACCAGACCGGGTCTTCTTCCCGGGCACGGGAAGTGGTGATTCCATCGGTTATTCTCATTGGTCTGGGTAAAGAACTGGCCGACACGGCCAAGCCCGGCGGTTATTTCTCCTGGAAAGATCTGACGGCTGATCTGGTTGGTGTGACTCTTATGCTTCTGGTGGTATATCCATGAGCCATCAGCCCTTTTTCGATGCCGATGGCATTATTCACCTGCACACCAAGTATTCCGATGGGAGCGGTGAGATTCCCGATATCATGAAAGACGCTGCTGATCAGCAGCTCGATTTTATCATTTTCACCGATCATAACACGCTTAAACCACTCAAGGATGGGTGGGAAGGATGGTATGGATCGGTTTTGGCCATTATCGGGATGGAGATCAATGACCGGAATGATGAAAATCATCTGCTGGCCATGGGAATCGATGAACTGGCCGCAAAGAACAAACCGGCCACCGAATATGTGACCGAGGTGGTGGATCGCGGCGGCATTTGCTTCCTGGCCCATCCTCATGAAAAACGGGATCAGTTACCCCAATATCCTCCTTATCCCTGGAAGGCATGGGAAAGCCGCGACTTCACCGGCATGGAGATATGGAATCATATGTCGAGCTGGATGGAGGGATTGACTGAAGAGAATAAATATCAGCGGTTCATTCACCCGTTAAAATCACTGACCATCCCTCCCGATGAAACCCTTGCCAAATGGGATGAACTGAACCGTGAACGGCTGGTGGTGGGAATTGGCGGTTCGGATTGCCATGCCTTTGAACAGGAAATTCTGGGTGTAAAAGTACAGGTGTTTCCCTACAAAGTGGCTTTCAGGGCCATCAGGACCACTGTTTTACTCGAAACACCTCTCAGTCCGACCGATCCGTTTGCCACCTCAGAAGCAAAAATACTCGAGGCCCTCAGGACCGGTCGTTGTTTCTTTGTCAACTATTACCGCGGATCTGGCAAGGGATTCCGTTTCTGGTATGAAATGAGCGGATCAGAGCTGCAGATGGGTGACCGTCAGGCTTTCCAACCCGGCGTGTTCAAAATCTTTTCCCCTGAAATCAGAACCATCACGCTTCTGAAGGATGGGGTGGAAATTGCGCGGGTCACCGATACCGATCACCTCACCTTGCCGGCAGCGGGACCGGGCGTTTACCGTTCGGTGGTATGGTTTAACGATACCGGCTGGATTTACAGCAATCCGATCACCCTTCTTTAAACCGGTGGGACCGGGCATCGGCTTTTTAAACCTTGGTGCCAGATCGTATCTTCGGGGATTTTAAATTTTACTCAAGAACCACCAGCCTTCAGACGCAGGGACAGGGACTATGGCGACAGATAAACCACGGGAATATTGCGGAATTTTTGGGATTTTCAATCATCCCACCGCCGCCGTCATGACCTATTATGGCATCCATGCGCTTCAGCACCGCGGACAGGAAGCAGCCGGAATTGTGACTGTTCAAAAGGATACCGAACGGAAAAAGCCGGTGATGAATGCCTACAAAGGCCTGGGACTGGTAACCGACGTCTTCCGGAATCCGAAAATTTTTGAAGAAATGCTGAAGGGGGACATGGCCATCGGGCACAACCGGTATTCAACCACCGGCAGTTCGAACCGCCTGTCGAACATTCAGCCCTTTCAGGTCAATTACCGATCAGGTCAGCTGGCGTTGGGGCACAACGGAAACCTATCCAATGCCCGTGAACTCAGAAACCGGCTGATTCAGGAAGGAACCATCTTCCAGTCCACCACCGATTCCGAAATTTTTCTTCATCTCATTGCTCGTTCCCTCGAAAACGACCCGGTTTCTCAGATCCGGTCAGCCCTTTTACAGACACGCGGAGCCTTTTGCCTGGTCATGCTGACCGAGGACAAGCTGGTCGCCGTCCGCGATCCCAATGGGTTCCGTCCGCTGAATCTTGGTAAATTGGGTGATTCGTGGGTTGTGGCCAGTGAAACCTGCGCCTTTGATATCATTGGGGCCGAGTACGTCAGAGAAATTGAGCATGGTGAAATGCTCGTGATCGACAAGGATGAAAATGGGTCGGTCCGGCTGACTTCTTACTTTCTGCCAAGACCCTCTCAGACATCCAAATGTATTTTTGAATTTGTCTATTTTGCCCGTCCGGACAGCCGGATCTTCGGGGAATCGGTTGATAAAGTCAGACGGAAACTGGGTAAAAACCTGGCAACCGAGCACCCGGTTCCGGGACAGGAAAATGACAAGGCCGTGGTGGTTGCGGTTCCCGATTCATCGAACACCGCGACGCTCGGCTACGTGACCGAAAGTCAGAAACTGGGCATTGCGGCCCGTTTCGAGCTGGGACTGATCAGAAATCACTATGTGGGCCGTACCTTCATTCATCCCGATGAAGTGAACCGCGGACTGAAAGTTCGGACGAAATTCAATCCGGTCCGGGGTGTGATCGAAAACCGCCGGGTGGTGATTGTGGATGACTCCATCGTCAGAGGGACCACCTCGAAAAACCTGATGAAACTGATCAGGGAAGCCAAACCACGTGAGATGCATTTCAGGGTTTCCTCGCCACCCATCAAGTACCCCTGCCATTACGGTCTGGACTTTCCGGATCCTGAAAAACTGATTGCCAATGAGTGCGGGGGAGATATTGACAAAATTGCCCGCGAAATCGGGGTGGATTCACTGGCCTATCTTTCACTTGAAGGCATGGTATCAGCCTGCGGCTTTGAAGGTCCGGTTGAAAAATCGGGATTTTGCACAGCCTGTTTCAGTGGAAAGTATCCGGTGCCCGTCGAAGAAAACACCAGCAAGGATGAGAACGACTAACCCGGTATGAATACACCGAACGTGAGCGTTTCTGCAGAAAGAAGCCGTTCCTGGTTTGCCGCCGATCTGGTTGCACTGATGCGACCGTCCCAATTTTTCCCGATCTGGGCCACACTGGCTGCCGGCTATGGGTCTATGCTGGCTAGTCAGACTCCGGTTCCATCCTTCACGCATTTTTTTAATCAGACTTTCTGGTTAACCCTGCTGGCTGTTTCCATGGGAAGCGGGGCCGTTTTTATTTACAATCAGGTCGCTGATGCAACCACCGACCGGATGAACAACAAACTCCTCATCATTCCGATGGGACTTGTAAAACCCTCCGAAGCCATTCTCTGGGGTCATTTGCTGGGAGCTGCCACCCTTGCAACCGGGGTGTTTCTGGGCAAATCCATCCTGACTCTTTTCCTTATCTGCGGCCTGATCGGAGTTGCATACAGTTTTCCGCCTGCCAGATGGAAAGACCAGCCCGTTATGGCCTTGCTGGTTCATGTGATCGGCGGCGGGGCCTGTTTTATGTCTGGCGCATTGGCCCTGGTACCTTTTTCTCAGGATTTGCTGATTCAGGCGGTTCCTTATGCCCTGGCTTGGGCTGGGGTATATACCCTGGTTTCGGTGGCCGACTCGGCCGGCGACCGGGAAACCGGAAAACGCTCCCCGGCAGTGGCCTGGGGTGAGAAACCGGCTCTTCATGTGGGGGTCTGGTTAATTGTTTCAGCCGGTGTGGTTGCCGCCTTTGTACCATCCGTCCCTTTTCTTCTGGCTTTTCTTCCGGTCCTTCCTTTTTATCTGCTGATTCTTAAAAAGGGACGATTGTACCTTTTCGGACCGGTGAAATGGTCCTTCCTGACGCTGGGTCTGGTAGTTGCGCTCTGGATTCCGGTATTTGCACTTTTGCTGGTGGTGAACGGCTTGTTGCTGAAATTATATTATCACTACCGGTTTGGACTGAACTATCCCAATCTGGAGGCTGGAAACTGATATGCAGATTGGCGGGCGGTTCTGGACTTTATCAAATATCATCAGTTTATCACGGGTATTCGTTGTGCTTCCCGGAATCTGGTGGCTGTTTCAGACTGGTGAACATGCCAGACTCTGGGCCACCCTCTGGTTTGTCCTTGCCGCCCTGACCGATGCCGTCGACGGGATGATAGCAAGATGGCTGAATCAGGTTTCGGAATGGGGAAAAGTGATCGATCCGTTTGCCGATAAAGTATCGGTGGCACTGGCCGTGGTGGCTTTGTACGTCACCGGCGATATTCCTCTCTGGTTTCTGATTCTGCTGGTTTTCAGGGACGTTGCCATTTTTATAGCGGCCACTCTCATGACAGCCCGCCTGCAAACCATTCCTGTGTCGAGTTGGGTAGGGAAAGTGGCTGTCACGGTCATGGGGATCACGCTGATTTTCGCAACCCTGCAATGGGAGGCTGGTTTACAGTGGGGAATGGTGATCAGCACCATTTTTGTGGTGGCTTCACTGATTGATTATGCAAAACGGATGATGGCGGCCCTCAGATGATGAAAGCCTGGTGGAACAAAACCGATGAGTCAAAACGTCTGGAACAGGGTCTGGAAAAAACCCGTCAATCGATGTTTGGCCGCCTGCACTCCTTTTTATTGGGCAAACGAACGGTTGATGATGCGTTTCTGGATGAACTGGAAGAAATCCTCATTGCCGGAGACGTCGGTGTAAAAACCAGTCTTGATATTATTGATCGTCTGAAGACACGGGTGGCAAAGGAAACCTTTTCCACAGACGGAGAGTTATTTTCCCATTTGCACATGGTAACCGCCGGATTGCTTTCCGCAGACAAATCTGCAGTGGATTCAACCTCGGCCTGGATGGAACGGGCCAGTGTGAACAAACCCCATGTGATTCTGATTGTGGGTGTGAACGGGGTGGGAAAAACCACCACCATCGGAAAACTGGCGGCTCATTTTAAATCGGCGGGGTCTAAGGTGGTTATTGGTGCAGCGGATACATTCCGGGCGGCTGCCTCTGAACAACTGGCCATCTGGGCGACCCGTTCCTCTGCCCGCTTTATCACCCATCAGGATGGTGCAGATCCTGCCGCTGTGGCCTTCGATACGGTTCAGTCAGCGGTGGCTCAGGGAGAGGACGTGGTCCTGATTGATACTGCCGGACGGCTGCATAACAAAACCCACCTGATGGAAGAATTAAATAAAATAGAACGAAGTATTTCAAAAGTGATTCCTTCGGCTCCGCACGATGTCTGGCTGGTACTCGATGCCTCCACCGGACAGAATGCGATGGTACAGGCCCGGGAGTTTTCAAAAGTGACGCGTTTAACCGGTCTGGTTCTGACCAAACTGGATGGAACGGCTAAAGGGGGGATTGTGCTGTCGGTTTGTCATGAGCTGAAAACACCGGTCCGGTTTATCGGAATCGGTGAAAAAATGGATGATTTACGTCCGTTTGATCCGGATGTGTTTGTGTCGGCGCTTTTCGACGGACTGGAGAATGCACGCTGATGGAAACCACCTCGATTAAAAAGAAAATCAAGCAGGGGAAAACCCCGACCGTTTCGGTCATCACCATGGGCTGTTCGAAAAACCTGGTGGATTCGGAAGAAATGATGCGTCAGTTTCAGGGCAATCATTTCAGGATCAGTGATCAACCCGAAAAGGCCGACGTGATTATCATCAATACCTGCGGGTTTATTGATGCCGCAAAAGAGGAATCGATCAACACCATTCTCGATGCGGTGGGGCTGAAGGAAGAAGGATCGGTCCGGAAAGTTCTGGTGACCGGTTGTCTGATCGAACGGTATCAGAAAGACCTCGAGAAGGAAATTCCAGAAGTAGACCGGTTTTTTGGTACCAATCAGTTGAATGCCGTTCTGGAAGAGTTGGGAGCGGTTTATAAAAAGGAACTGGTGGGTGAACGACGGCTGACGACACCCTCTCATTATGCCTACTTGAAAATATCTGAGGGTTGTGATCACCCCTGTTCATTCTGTGCCATTCCGCTGATGCGGGGAAAACATGTTTCCAAACCAGCCAGCCAGTTGGTGAAGGAAGCTCGCTTTCTGGCTGAACAGGGAGTACGTGAAATCAGCCTGATTGCTCAGGATCTGACTTATTATGGAATGGATCTGGATGGGAAGCGGTCATTGGCCTCCCTGTTAAGACAATTGGCCGGTGTGGATGGAATTGAATGGATCCGCCTGAATTATGCCTACCCGAATCATTTCCCGATGGAGGTTCTCGAGGTCATGGCCACCGAGTCTAAAATCTGCAATTATCTCGATATGCCAATCCAGCACCTCTCATCATCGGTTCTGAAAGACATGCGCCGTGGCATCACCCGGGAAAGAACGGTAAAGTTGATTGAAGAGGTCAGGAAGGCGGTTCCCGGAATTACCCTGAGAACCACATTGATTGTCGGCTTTCCGACCGAGGGAGAGGCCGAATTCCGTGAACTTGAAGAAGGCATTCAGGAATTGAAGTTTGACCGGTTGGGAACGTTTACCTATTCCCTTGAAGAAAATACCACCGCAGTGCCATTGGGTGATCCGGTTCCTGCCAGTGTGAAGGAAGAGCGGCAGCAACGGATCATGAGTCTTCAGCAGCAGATCTCGCGGGCAAAAAACGAAGATAAAATCGGAACGGTTCAGCGGGTAATCATTGACAGGCAGGAAGGCGGGTTCTACATTGGCCGCACAGAGGCGGATGCCCCCGAAGTGGATAATGAGGTCATTGTGGAGGGAGAAGGACTGACCCCAGGTCACTTTTACCAGGTGGAAATAACCGATGCTGAAGATTTTGATCTGTTCGGTCAGGTGGTTAGCTGATCCGGCCGGATGAACAGGATGGAATAAGCGGTGAATTCCTTTGTTTCTAAACTGCGGGATTATTGGATCTTTACAGTAGGATCCCTGAAAATGGCCCGCCGGGGCTGGAGTTTTATCCTGACCAACAACCTGGTGTCCCAAAACCGGATCATTCATGAATTTTTTGATGAAATGATTGGTTACTGGGGTCTTCAGGTGCACGTGGAAGGGCTGGAGCACATCGAAAAGAACCGTGTATATATGATTGTGGCCAATCATCAGAGTCAGATGGATATACCGGTGGTTTTTTACTCCATTCCGGTTCCGTTCAGAATCGCAGCCAAAGATAAATTATTCAGAATACCTGTTTTCGGCCGGTTTCTCCATCATGGAAAATTCATACCGATCTTCCGCGGAAATTCGAAAGCGGCCATCCGTGCATTGGAATTGACCCGGGAAATTATTAAACAGGGTGTCAGCATGTTTATATTTCCGGAAGGAACCCGTTCTGCAGACGGGAACCTGCTTCCATTTAAAAAAGGTGCATTTGTACTGGCTATCGACCATCAGCTTGATATTTTACCGGTTGTGATTTCCGGTACGCATCAGGTCATGAAAAAAGGATCGATCCATATTGATCCATCGCACCCGGTACGGGTCAGGATTCTGCCACCGGTTTCAGTGGCTGGCAAAACTTATGATGACCGGGATCAGATTAATCAACAGGTCTGGCAACAGATGAAAACCTGTCTGGAAACGAGGTGAATCATGCATTCGGTTTTTCCGGTAATGAGCTATCAGGATACCTTTATTTGTGAACCCACCAGTTGGTGGTCAGGAATACTTGCCGGCTTCGGAAAAACGGCAGACATTCAGAGCTGGGTGCATTCCTCCGATCTCGGCGACTTTATTCAGGAACATGACAAGGGACAACCCTTTGAGTGGAATCTGAAGTTCTCCACCAATCTGATCACCCGTTTTTACCTGGCCCGGTTTATCCCTGCACAAAAGCAGGTTACCATTCTGCCTTTGATATCCCTGCCCGATTATCAGGATTACCTGATCGATGACTACAAGATTCCATCGATCCGTAAGGTGCTCAGCACCTTTCTGCATGATTTTAACAATCACCTGACGGTGTTGTTGCCCAACATGGAAGCGGCACAGATGTTCAGTTCACCCGAAGCAAAAAATCATAAATATATTTCAGCTTCTATGAAAGGGATGGATGGACTGAATGCCTATGCCAATCTGGTGGCCAGCATTTGCCGTTCACCCCGATCGATGATCCGCTTTTTTGATCTGGCACCCTATGTGAACGAGGTGATATCTGAGGCGCATGAAAAATTTCCTGGCCTGTCCATACATGTGAACGGTGACTATCAGTCCAAGGTGGCCTTTTTTGAAGAATCAGTACGCGATCTGTTTAACAGCCTGCTAAAAAATGTCTGGGAAAATGATCCGGCTTCTGAACTGACGATCCGGTTCGATCAGATCAGTCAGCCCTATTATTATGCCTTACCGTATTTTGAACTGAACCGGGGCGAGTTTCTGCGTATCCGGTTCATTCAGTCATCTCCCGGTCCCTCTGTGGAAACCCAATCGCGGATGTATGATCCGTTTTTTACCACTCGCAGCAAGGGCAAGGATGAAGGGATTGGCTTAAGTCTGGCAAAAATTCTTCTTGATTCTGCCGCTGGAACCATCCGCTATTCAGAAACGTCCGAACAGCGCTTTTTTGAAATCATTATCCAGAAAACCGCCTGAAACATGAGTATTATTGCCACCCATCTGACTAAGAAATATGGTGAGTTTGAAGCTGTAAAATCGGTTTCTTTTGAAATCCGCACTGGTGAAGTGGTCGGGTTCCTCGGACCGAACGGAGCAGGGAAGACCACCACCATGAAAATGCTGACCGGTATACTGAAACCATCGGCCGGATCGGCCACCATCAACGGTGCCGATTTACTGTCCGAGACCGACCGGGTCAGGCAACTGATCGGCTTTCTGCCCGAAAACAATCCGCTGTATACCGACCTGACGGTGACCGAATATCTGGCTTACTCGGCCGAGGTCACCGGTGTTCCAAAGGAAAAGATCACCAGCCGGCTTTCAGACATGATCGATGTCTGTGGTCTCTCCGCAGTTTTCAGAAAACCCATCGGTACCCTTTCGAAGGGATACCGGCAACGGGTCGGACTGGCCCAGAGTCTCATTCATGATCCGGCGGTCCTGATTCTTGACGAACCAACCACAGGTCTCGATCCGAACCAGATTCAGGAAATCAGGGACCTGATCAGAGAACTGGGCAAGGAAAAGACTGTTTTGCTTTCCACTCACATCCTTCAGGAAGTGGAAGCGATCTGTAACCGGGTTCTGATCATTAACAATGGAAACCTGGTTGCCGACGGGACCCCTGGCGAACTTCAGATCCGCTTTCAGGGAGGCACCAGCTTCCTTCTCGAGTTCTTGGGTTCGCTTGAAGGCTTTCAGGTGAAATTCAGGTCTGTTTTTCCCGAAGTGCCAATGGAGGTACTGTCAGTAGGGCAAGAAGACCTGCCCAACACGATCAAATTCACCACGATCAATGATCACCGGTTCAGTCAGCGTCTGTTCCGCTTTTGTGCTGATCAGCAGATTGATGTTCTTCAGTTGTACCGTCAGGATACCAACCTGGAAGACATCTTCAGACAGTTAACCGTTTCCCCCAACTAATTCTACTTTCCGGAGGACCCATGTATTCGGCCATGCTGGCAATATACCGGCGTGAAATCAGGTTGTATTTCAATACACCGGTTGCCTTTATCGCCACCATCATTTTCCTGCTCTTTGTAGGATGGTTTTTCAATTCCACCTTTTTTCTTCAGAATGCCGCTACGGTGCGGACCCTTTTTGAAGTCACCCCGTTTGCCTTTCTGTTTTTTGTGCCGGCACTGACCATGAAGGTTTTTGCGGATGAACTGCGATCGGGCACCTATGATCTGATGATTTCCAAGCCGGTATCGCTCACCGGAATTATCACCGGTAAGTTTCTGGCTACTTTAACAGTGGTGGCTGTTTTCCTGGCACCGACCCTGCTTTGTGTCGTCCTGGTCTCATCCCTGGCTCCGCTCGATTGGGGTCCGGTAGCAGGAGGCTATCTCGGAATGATTCTGCTCGCTTCCATCTACGCATCCATCGGCATTTTTGCATCGACCCTGACCGATAACCAGATCATTGCCTTCATCACCGGTTTTGTTATTTCGTTTTTGTTTTACATTGCCGGTAATTTTTCAATGTTCCTGCCGCAACCGCTGGCGATGATCACCGATTTTCTTTCCATCGATAATCACATCCGGGGCATTTTGCGGGGTGTGGTCGATACACGCGATCTCGTCTATGCAATCAGCATGGTAACCACCTTTCTGACCCTGGCCTGGATGGTTCTGACTCACCGGAGGGAAAAATGATCACCAAACTTCTGAAATCCCTTACTGCCGTACAGACGGCCGTCCTGATTATTCTCGGACTGGTGCTGGTTAATCTCCTCGCTTCTCTGGCATTTTTCCGTCTGGATCTTACCAGAAATGGAATCTTTACCATTTCACCCGCCACCAAATCTATGATCAGCCGGCTGGATGATCTGGTGACGATCAAGGTTTATTTTACCGATAATCTGCCGGCCCCTTATTCAACCAACCGAACCTACATTCAGGATCAGCTGGAAGAATTAAGTTCGCTGTCGGATGGGATGCTCAATTTCCAGATGATTGATCCGTCTGAAAATGAAACCTTTCTGGCCGAAACGGAGCAGTACCAGATACCCGCACTTCAGGTACAGGTATTCGAAAATGAGCGGATGGAAGTAAAGAAAGCCTACATGGGGTTGGTAGTTCTTTATGAAAATCAGTCCGAAAGCCTTCCTGTTCTTCAGCAGCTCGATAACTTTGAGTTTGATCTGGCCACCACCATCAACCGGATGGTAAATAAAAAATTGCCGGTGCTGGCAACTTCCACCGATTTCGGCATGCCTGGCTGGAGTGATAAACAGGGGCTTCAGAAATATCTTGAGAAGCAGTACCAGCTAACCACCCTTTCCATTGAAAATCCGGTGCCTGATTCGGTAAGCAGTCTGATTCTGTTTACTCCCTCTTCGAAAGTGTCTTCCCGGGCCGATTCGGTGATTCAGGCGTTCCTTGCCCGGGGTGGCCGCCTGGCCTGGTTTTTTGACCGTGTCCGCGTGAATCCGCAAATGCAGTCGGCTCAGCCGGTCGAAAGTGGACTCGATAGCTTGTTTGCACGATATGGAGTTACCATTTCGGATAATCTGGTACAGGACCTTCAATGTGCCTCGATCAGTGTTCCTCAGAATCTGGGTTTTATTACCATCAACAATCAGGTGGAATTTCCCTGGTTGCCGGTTATTTCCTCCTTTCCGGATGGTTCTCCGTTGGCCAGAGGAGTCAACGTGGTGACACCGATTTTCGCCTCAGAAATTTCGCTGACATCGGTGGCCGATTCATTCAACGTGGTGGAACTGCTGAAAACCAGTTCAAAATCCCGGCGGACCGAGGGGTACTATAATCTGGATCCTTTTCAGGAATATGTGCCCGATTCCTTCACCGACAAGGAATTGCCCGTGGCTGTGACTCTGGAAGGCCGGTTTGGAAATGGTCCTGAAAGCGGACGGTTGCTTCTGATGACCGATGGTGAATTTGTCTCTGATCAGTACATTCAGAATGGTGCAAGCATTCCGTTTTTCCTGAATGTGATTTACTGGATTTCTCCCGATGATGGCTTGCTGGCTATTCCATCGAAGAAGGACTTCATGGTTCCGCTTCCTGAACTATCACCGGCATTGAAACAAATTCTGAAATACTCCAATCTGCTGATTCCGCCGGTTCTTGTACTGGTATGGGGAGTTTTGCGCTGGAGACAACGGAAACGGTTAGCAGAATCCTGAGGAGCAACATGAACAAACGGACCTTGCTTTTTCTTGGGCTTTTTGGGGCCTTGATCCTTTTTATTGGATTATTGATCTGGTTTTTCACACGGCCGGTATCCGGAACTTTTGAAGCCGGAAATCTGGTCGGACCCGATCGTAATGATCTGACCGCCATTGAAATGAACTCGGACAAAGGAACTTTCCGGCTTGAACGGACCGATTCCGTCTGGAACCTGGTTTCTCCTGTAATAGACCGCGTGGATCAGGATAAACTCGATGCCTTTTTCCGCGTGTTTGGTGAGGCCCGACTGCTGGCACCGGTCAGCAGAAATCCCGCCAAATTTCATTTGTTCGGACTCGATTCACTTTCCGGAACTATCCGCTTGACCGCTCAGGATGAAACCACTTCACTCAGGATCGGAAAGACAGGCCCGGATTATGCTTCCACATTTATTCAGAACGAATCGGTTCAGGAAGTCTGGTCGGTGGCAGGTCTGATATCCAATCTGATTGGAACTGTGAATGATTACCGTGATAAATCCATCTTCCGGCTGAAGGTGAATACCCTGTCAGCAGTCAGGGTGGAATCAATCAGCGAAAGCCTTACCTTTAACCGTGATTCAACCGGCTGGTTTCTGTCTGGAAAAAAAGTGAAGGAGGATGTGTTTCTGCCCTTCAGCCAGAATCTGTCCAGATTAGATGGTTTTTCCATTCTGGATACAGTAACCACCATACCGGCAACCTGGCCGCAATCGGTTAAAGTGACCGCAACAGGCCCAGACGGACAGGTAGCCGTTTCTTTCTACAAAATACCCGAACAGTTATCGTACGCGGCGGTGGTGGAAGGATCAGCAAAAATTTTGAGCGTGAACGATTATCTGGTTGATCGGTTTATTAAACCTGCATCTTATTGGACTGAACCATGAAACCTGCCCTTTCCCTGATCTTACTGGCCGGATTTTTTACCGGCTGCATGAAATACAATCCTGAAATAACCGAGGCAGATCTGCAGACATCGGTCGGATTCCTTGCAAGTGATTCTCTGCTGGGCCGGGCAACCGGCAGCGATCAGCTTCAGGAAGCAGCTGCCTGGATTTCGGATCGTTTCTCTGAGGCCGGCCTGGTTCCTCTGGGCGATTCCGGCAGTTATTTCAGGTCCTGGCCATTTGTATCAGGTGTGGAAATGAAACCTTCCACCGCGGTGGTTGCAAACGGAACAGCCCTTTTGAGACCGGCCGATTTTCAGCCGGCTGCGTTTTCCGGTTCCGCTTCCCTGCGTGATCTTGAAGTGGCTTTTGCCGGTTTCGGGCTCGATCTGCCCGACGGATCCTATTCAGAATATGGCGGTGAACCGGTTACTGGTAAAGCCGTGGTGGTTTTTTCAGGAAATCCCGATAAATCGAATCCGCATTCCCTGTTTGCTTCCTCTTCATCCTCATCGGTTCGTGTGAAGGCCAGAACAGCAGATGCCAAAGGTGCCGCAGCGTTGTTGGTGGTCAATCCGTTTAACCCGGATAATCTCTCTGATCAGTTACCTGCACCGGTTTATGACCGTGGTGCCATGGTGGATATACCGGTGGTTTACATCAAAAGGTCCGTGGTAGACAGCTGGCTGAAAACCGCCGGAAAGCCAGGTCTGGAAACACTTGAAAAACAGATCACCCCTTCCAAACCGGGAAAAGTCATATCTGTGCCCGGAGTCCGGCTGGATGTGAATGTTTCAGCTGTTTTGGTGAAGAAACCAGCTGTCAATGTGGTTGGACTGATTGAAGGGACCGATCCGGTTTTAAAAAATGAGTACGTGGTGATTGGTGCACATTATGATCACCTCGGCATGGGCGGGCAAGGCTCCCTTTATCGTGGACCGGAACCTCAGATTCACAACGGGGCCGATGACAATGCATCTGGAACGGCCGGTCTGATTGAACTGATTCAGGCCATTGCTGGCGGAAAAAACCTGCCAAAACGGTCGATAATTGCAGCTGCATTCAGTGGGGAAGAGTTGGGATTGCTGGGAAGCACGGCGCTGGTTGATTCCTTTCCGGTTCCGCTGAATCAGGTGGTGGCCATGTTTAATTTCGACATGATTGGCCGCCTCGATTCCCTTGGTCAGGTGGTGATTTATGGAACGGGGACTTCTCCTGGTTTCTCATCTATGCTGGACTCCCTCAATTCGGGAACCGGTCTGGTGCTTACTCACAAGCCGGAAGGATACGGTCCCAGCGATCATTCCGTCTTTTATTCCAAAGGAATTCCTGTCCTCTTTTTCCACACGGGATTGCATTC
Source organism: Bacteroidota bacterium (assembly GCA_013360915.1). Classification (NCBI taxonomy): domain Bacteria; kingdom Pseudomonadati; phylum Bacteroidota; species Bacteroidota bacterium. The sequence continues at coordinate 606,893 of JABWAT010000001.1, read as the reverse complement.
TGATTACCATCGTCCGACCGATGATGCAGAAACATTGAACTATCAGGGCATGACCAACCTGCTTCAGTTGTCCCTTAAAACGGTGCTTACCGTTGCCGGTTTACCCGAACGACCTGCCTACATTCAGATGGCCCGGCCCGAAAGTTCACGTGCCATGGCCTTTAATGTATATTTCGGAACCATTCCAAACTATGCAAGCACAGAAAAAGGCTTAAAACTCACCGGGGTGAATGCCGGTTCTCCTGCAGAAAGAGCAGGCTTGAAACCAGGCGATGTGATTCTGAAAGTAGGACCTTTTGAAGTGGCCGATATTTATGACTATACACGTGCCCTCAGTGAACTGACACCCGGCCGAACGGTTGAACTGATTTACAAGCGCGGCAGCGAGGAAATCCGGTCGGTTATTACTCCCGAGAAAAGGAATTAAGCATGTCCCTTCCCGGGTACCGCCATCATATTTTTGTTTGTGAAAATCTGCGCGAACCGGGACACCCGCGCGGCTCCTGTGCAGAGAAGGGAAGTCCCGATCTGCGTGCTGCTCTCAGCAGTGAGATTGCCGCCAGAGACCTTAAAGGGATCATCAGAGCCAATAAAGCCGGTTGTCTCGATTACTGCGAACAAGGCCCCTGCATGGTGATTTATCCTGAAGGTGTCTGGTATGCACCGCGCACGGCTGATGACATCAGGGAAATCATGGTGTCTCATATTGATGGCGGTGAAGTGGTATCCCGTTTGCTTCTGAATACGGAGAAAGCCTGATGCACCGGACGGTTCCCAAAGTCAGTCTGATGAAATCCTTCGATCAGCCATTCCGGAATGCCATTGCCACGGCCCGGACCTGCTATTCTTCAAAGGGTATCATAACCGACCGCGATGTGTCTGAAAAGCATTTTCATATTGCGCATTCCACCTATCAGGCCGGTCATCATACGACCCTTCAGCATGCCTATTTCCAGTTTGCCATCACCGATTTATCCCGTCATGCAATCTGGAGTTTCCTTCACAGCCATCCGTTTTACAACTCTGAACAGGTTAGTCAGCGATATGTTGAAGTGAAACCCGGTACGTTTCATATTCCCGATCTGAACGCCGCACAACTCGACATTTATCTGAAGGCACATGACCGGCTGATGGACTACTATCACCGGATCAATGAAAGTCTGACCGGCGTAACCACCCGTGCCTATCTGGACCGTTTCCCGGCGCGTAAAAAGGACGAGAAAAAGATAGAGCGGGATGTTAAGAAAAAAACACAGGAAATTGCCCGTTACGTCCTGCCGGTTTCCACGTTTGCTTATCTCTATCACACGGTCAGCGGAGTCACGCTGCTTCGTTACTGGAGATATTGCCGGCAGTTTGATACACCGGCAGAAACCCGTGACCTGACCGAGGCCATGGTAAGACTGCTTCTGGATCATGATCCTGAATTTGGAGAAATCATTCAGGAGCCGCTTCTGCCGGAAGAAACCCCCGAATTCATGCACCTGAATCTGCTCGATTCAAAACGGTCCGGTGGATCTGGTTTTATCCGTTCCTTCGATACCTCTCTGGAAGGGAAGGTTTCAAAACTGGTTTCCTGGACCCAGAATGCCGAGGCCGTCGTTGCCGATTCGGTCAGGGAAGTGTATGGCGCCACATCAGATTACCTTTCCGATGATGATGCCATTGACCTTGTAATGAATCCGGCAAAGAATTCCCTTTTTGGTGAAAACCTGAATCTGACCACCCATTCAAAAGTGTCCCGGGCCATGGTTCATGCCCATTACACTTTCCGGAAGAAAATCAGTCATGCAGCCGATTCACAGGATCAGCGGCACCGGATGACACCAGGTTCCAGGCCCATTCTGGCCACCCATCTGACGGATGACCCGGATTATATCACACCTGCCATTGTGCTTGAAGATCAAACGTCCGAAAAACTGTACAAAGAAGCCATGGACCTGGCATGGACAGCACGAGCCGCGCTGATCAGCGCTGGTGCCAGTCAGGAAGCTGCAGATTATTTGTTGCCGAATGCCGTCTCGGTCCGTTTTACCGAATCGGCAGATCTTTTGAATCTGCATCATAAACATCAGATGCGGTTGTGCTACAATGCCCAGGAAGAAATCTGGCGAGCCTCGCTGGATGAAGCATTACAGATTTCGGATATACACCCTCGTCTGGGAAACTATTTATTACCCCCCTGTTCTCAAAGAATCCTCAGTAAGACCAGACCCGTCTGTCCGGAAGGGGATCGCTTTTGTGGAATCAGAGTCTGGACTCTGGACAGGAAAGATTATCATCGTCTGATCTGACCGGTCAGATATCGGCCTTATGAAACTCCGACCCTGGCAGCTGAAATGGCTGCTGAATGGATTTCCTCCATTTTTAATCAACCGGATCCGTGTCGTTTCCATTGGGCATGATTTTATGACCGCAACGGTTAAAATCCGCCATTCATTGCTGAACCGAAATTTTCAGGGATCCGTTTTTGGCGGAAGTCTTTTCAGTGCAGGCGATCCGGTCCTTGCCCTCATGTACTGGCAGGCCATCCGTCACCGGAACCGGCATGTCAGGGTGTGGTTGAAAGAAGCCTCCATCCGATATCGTGTTCCGGCCCGATCGGATTGTACCATTCACTATTGCTTAACCGAAACCGACCTTGAAAATGCCTTTGCCGGCCTTGACAGGGACGGCCGGTATGATGTCTGGCATGAAAGCCGGATGGTCCTGGAAGACGGAGTCATTGCTGCCGTCATGAAAACGAGAATTCATATTCAACTGGAGTCCCATGACCAGAAATCCGCTTAGCCTGACCATTACCTCAGAATTTTTTAAAACCGGCGACCGGCTGGACTGGCTGATTCATCAGACATTTAAACGGGGACGCATACCGGTGGACCAGAAGGGGGCCATTACCGATGAAGTCTACCGGATGGTCCGTTTGTTTCCTGTGGCCGCTGCCAGGCGCGGCCTGGATATTTTTTCCGGGAAACCTCCGTTACCCGAGATTAACCGGATTCTGAAAACCACCGACTTTGAAGAACTCGCAGGCAGTCTGCTTGCTCTCCCGATTATGGGTCCTCACGATCCCGGTCAGTTTGGTTTGCCGCCGGTTTATAAAAGTGATTGGTGGCAACCGGGGGCAGTAACCAGTCCATCCTTTCTGTACCGGTCGGTTCAGCAAAGGCCAGTGTTTCTCAGGCAACTCAATCCGGCCCAACCCATTCCTCCCGGAACCAAGCCGGTTAAGGGCATTCCAGGTGCACTTGTATGGGAATCAGAAATCAGAGATTTCGGTGAACCCTGGTTTAAAGCAGGTGGCTTCGAAGTGCAGGATTTATCGGGTCAGCTGGCCTCCCTGCTTGTCAATCCAAAACCCACCTTTAAGGTTCTGGATGCCTGTTCCGGCTCAGGCGGAAAAACCATGACTCTGGCCGGATTAATGAGAAACCGCGGATGGATCACCGCTTTATCGGTGAATGAACGAGAGGCGGCTAACTCAAGACAACGGGCAAGAAAAAACCGGTTCAGTAACATTCGGTTCATCACCAATCCCGGATCATTGGAAGCTGGTTTGTTTGATCAGGTCTGGGTCGATGCCCCCTGCTCAGGATCAGGAACCATCCGGCGGAACCCGGATCTGATTTACCGGATGAACCGGGAACAGATCGACAGAAGCTCGGTTGTTCAGCTCGACCTGCTCAAAACCTATTCTGCTTTTGTGAAACCCGGTGGTTTCCTGTTTTATTCAACGTGCTCGGTGTTTCAGTCAGAAAATGAATCAGTCCGGCAGAAATTCCTTCAGGAATCACCAGGCTTTTCTGCAACCTCTTTCAAGGCGGCCATTGACTTTCACGGACTTCCTTTGGTCGACCAGCCCGATTACCGGTTCGAGTCCATTCCGCATGTGGATGCCGATGGATTCTATTTGACTGGATTCAGAAAAGAACACTGATCAGAATAGTAGACAGTTGGAAGCGGTTCTATTCGTCTATATTATGATCGAAGTACGCGAAGATTGAATCTTTTTCCATTTTTCATCACGAAATAATCCGCGATATTCCATGGAAATAAAATTGGCACAGAAGTTGTTTAATAGGGAACTGTCTTCAGGACAGTCAAAAAATTAAACACAAAAGGGTAATCCAAATGAAAAATCTCGTCGTTGTTATCATGTTCGCTCTTGCACTGACCATGGGTGTTGTTGCTTGTGCTCCTAAAGCTGAAGAAGCTGCTACTGTTGATTCTACTGCTGTAACGGTTGATTCCGCTGCTGCCGTTGTTGACTCTGCTGCTGCTGATACCACAAAGTAATTTTTTTACTGGTGTGTTGTGAGAAAGTCCCGGCCAAAACCGGGACTTTTTTGTTTTATGCAAGACCTGATCCTTTCCGGCTGGGACCTCTTTAAAAACCAGGATTTCTTCGAGGCCCATGATCAGTGGGAAGAAGCCTGGCAGGAGATGTCAGGAAACCGGCGGATGTTCTGGCAGGCGATGATCCAACTGTCGGTTTCTGCATATCATGCGCTGAATAATCATCCTTCTGGAGCCATCAGTCAGGCACGGAAAGCCCTCACTAAATTTCAATCCATTCCCGGGTTATCCAACCGGAGCGATGTTCGTGAACTGGCTTCGCTGACGTCAGAATGGATCCTGATCCTTGAAAAGGCGTCCTTTCCCGAAATCCGGTTGTTTACCGAAACCCGTCTGTCTTCTGTTCCCGAGACAATTTTATCAATCTGACTTAATTCTGCGATTGGTCCTTTGTATCTTAAGGTCTGCATGTCCTGGCTTTCCAAATTATTACAAACGTCCCACCCTGTTGTCCGGGTTCTGATCTACTGGTTTCTGAGCCTGTTGGCAGGACTTGCTTTTACAGGGATGCTCCTGACTCCATTCCTGGTGTCCGGGCAAACCCGCTTTGCCATGTGGGCGGGTCTGTGTGCCATTTTCCTCGGATTTATTGCGGCTACCTTTCTGGCCTGGCTCTGGTACGGTGACGATGCCGGCTCGGTGACCCTGGGATTTAAAAACCATCGCTGGCTTAAAGGCGTCTCAGGTGGTTTGCTTTCGGCCGGGGCCGTGGTACTGTTGGTTCTGCTGATTTATGCGGCCGGATTGATTCAGTTTGGTTCCTTCAGCCCGCCAACAACTGCCTTTTATTCTGTCTATACCGCCTCGGTGATTTTTCTGACCGCTGCCATCGAAGGACTGCTGCTTCGAGGTTTTCCGATTCAATCCATGACCAGAAAGCCCTACCCCGAGTCCTGGCTGGTCGTTCTGTCGGTTGTGTATGTTCTGCTTCATTCCGGCAATCCCGGGTATTTCTGGCTTTCCTACATAAACATTTTCCTCATGGGATTGTGGTTATCCTATGCCACCCTCGCTGCAGGAACCTTGTGGTACTCGGTGGGGCTGCATACTGGCTGGAACCTGTCCCAAACATTGATTTTTGGTTACTCCGGTGTCTGGTCAGATGAGGCCCTCTGGTCGCTGTTTCCCGTTACCGTCATGGGCAATTCTTCATGGTTGGCAGGTAATGACAGTGGTATTGAGGGGTCCGTGATGACCACCATTCTCATCATTCTGCTGATCAGTTATGAAAGAACCCGATGGTTGCGGTCACTCTCCTCCTGATTGCGGGAATGGTCATGCCGGCAGTTCACCGGCCACCAGATCTCGGTCAATTACAGACGGGGGCGGATCTGATCTATCAGACCCGGTTCAATGAGGCCCGCCAGATCTTTCAAACCTATCAGAAAAACCATCCCGACCAGCCTGAAGGATATTTCATGGAATCCATGGTGTTCTGGTGGAAGGTTCTTCTTTCCAGACAGACCGGTGAATGGGATCAGACCTTTCTTGATGAAATGGATCAGACCATCGCTCAACTAGAGCGACTGATGGAGTTAAATCCCGACAAGGAAGCTTCCATCCGGTTTTATCTGGCAGGATGTTATGGATTTAAGGCCAGGCTGGCTGCACAGAAAGAGGAGTGGATTGAGGCTGCGACCAACGGTTTGCACGCCTATCCTATTCTTACTGATTTGCTTCAGTCCACCCCTTTTCCGGATGCACGCCTTGGTACCGGCATTTTTCTGTATTATGCATCGTGGGTTCCTGAACGATTTCCTTTTCTGAGCCGGTTTCTGTTTTTTCTTCCTCCTGCCGATCGGGAACGGGGACTCAGCGACCTGACCATTGCAGCCAGAGAGGGAACCCTCACTCAGTTTGAGGCCTCCTATTTTTTACTACAGATTTACATGGATTGGCAACCCGATCCCAAAAAGGCCTTAATTCTGAGCGATTCACTTTTCAGGCGGTTTCCCTCGAATCCATTGTTTCATCAGCAACATGCCATTACCCTGGGTAAAAACAGGAAACTATCAGAAAGTCGTGCCATGTTCGCAGAAATGATCCGGCTTGCAGCAAGCCCCGGATGGTATCAGTCTTTTCTGTCGCCGCGGTTCTGGTATGAGTATGGAATGGTTCTGCAAGCCGATGGGGCCTGGTCAGAGGCCATTCAATCTTTTTCAAAATCGATGAACTTGTACAAAAACAGACCCCAACTGCCAATGAAGACCTGGTACCTCCGGTCCATGCTCGAAACCGGCCGGTACCTGACATTGAAAGGCCATCAAAATGAGGCCGTCCTGCTCTGGGAACAAGTGGCTGATGAAGCCTCAGGGTCCCTGCGCGAGGAAGCCATCTCTCTGTTAAAACGGCAAAAAGAAAGCTTCGCCCAATGACATTTCAGACTGAACAACTTCCCACCCTGATTTTACTGGTTTTGGTACTGGTACTTACCCAACTGGCAGGTGGTTACCTGGCCCTTGCAGGTAGTCCCTGGATAAAAAAATACCAGCATTACTTTCTGGCTTTATCCGCCGGATTTCTGATCACTCTCGTTA